>JBGZIN010000018.1:0-41789 GCA_041848345.1 Porphyromonas sp. | reverse complement strand
TCTTGTCATGCCTTGTTTTTTATCATCATAACTTCAATGATGGATATAGCTGTTTTTTCGGGAATAGACAGTGCCTCCGATAATTGATTGATAATTTCTTTTTCCTCTTTCTCCAAAACTCCATCAGCCAAAGCAATGTCTTGTCAAAAAGTCCCATAATTGCTACTTATTAATTTGTTTATAAAACTCATGAGTATGCCAAAAACAACTCATTTTTCGACTGACAAGGATAAAATAAAACTTCTGATTGTCTGCATTTCGTATACAATAAATATGGTTAATATGGAGATAATCCAAAATGTCTCTCAGCTGTGTAATTTAATTTGTCGTAGAGACAAAGCAACTATCACATATCAAACTCATTTAGAACCAAGAACCAAAGACAAAGGGGCTTTCAAACAATCCTTTCAAATGAAGAATAGATTTACTTCTAATGGGTGTTATGTTTAGTTTGTGGTAGATAAAAGGACACAGTAAAGATCAATACCGACCCACTCCCATTCAACCAATCACCGAAATTAGATAGAAAACAGAATGCCTATAAGCGTTTTTGTAACTGTGGCGTTATAGAGGCTTTCCACTGTGTAAAACATCCCTCTTTTATGGCTTTCCTCGCTTCTTCCATAAGTCGGATATAGAAAGAGACATTGTGAATAGAAGCCAAAGTTAGTCCCGTTAATTCCTCCGCTTTGAATAGATGATGCAGGTATGCTAATGTGTATCTTTCATCAATGGTAGAAGCTCCTCCCGATTCTATCGGATCAAAGCAATCTTTCCATTTTGCATTTTTTATATTGATAATTCCATTACGTGTGAATAGTTGCCCATTCCGTCCATTACGGGTTGGCATTATGCAGTCGAACATATCGACCCCCCGTTCAATGGCCTCCAAGAGATTGATTGGAGTCCCCACTCCCATCAAGTAGCGAGGTTTTTCTTTGGGTAGGTATTCATTGACTACCTCTATCATTTCGTACATCTTTTCAGTTGGCTCCCCCACTGCCAATCCCCCTATGGCATTACCGTCAGCACCCAATTCGGCAACATTTTCTGCAGCTCGTTTCCGTAATTCGGGATATACACAGCCTTGTACTATGGGAAATAAAGACTGGTCATAACCATATAGAGGCTTTGTTGTAGAAAAATGATCCCAACAGCGCTTCAACCATCGCTCTGTTATATCGAGTGACTTTTTTGCATAGTTGTAAGGGGCATCTCCGGGACAACATTCATCGAAAGCCATTACTATATCCGCCCCTATTATGCGCTCTATTTCCATAACCCTCTCGGGGGTAAAAAGATGTTTTGAACCATCTATATGGGATGCAAAAACGACTCCCTCTTCTGTAATTTTTCTTCGATGTGCCAAAGAATAGACTTGAAAACCACCACTATCTGTCAGGATAGGCTTAGCCCAAGTACCAAACTTGTGTAAGCCCCCGGCTTGACGTAGAACCTCTAATCCCGGACGCAAATACAAGTGGTAAGTGTTGCCCAAGATGATTTGTGCTTGAGTAGCCTCCACTTGCTCCATTGTCATTGCTTTTACAGAACCAACAGTTCCAACAGGCATAAAAATAGGGGTCTCTATTACGCCATGATCAGTATTTATAAGTCCGACCCGTGCAGAAGAGAATGGGTCTTTTGCCAATATCTCATATTTCATGGGGGCAAAGTTATCGCTTTCCTTAAAATAACATCTTAGCGAGGAGTATCTAAGTCTCTTTTGAGTTCTTCAAATAATTCCGGACGAGGGAGCCAATAACGTAAATCTTTGTTGGCAAGCAGTGCCTCTCGAATGGATGTGGAAGAAACTTCTATAAGAGGTGCATTGGCTGCATAGGTAACTTGTTCAGGAAGAGATTCCGAGTCTACCATAACTCCTCGGCGTGGGTAAATAATAATGGGTACTAACTGTATAAGTTCTTCCCATCGATACCATTGTTGAAAGCAAGACCAATTATCTGCTCCTATAAGAAGGGAGAAACGATAATCCGGGTACTGTTTTTGCAGAGCCAAAATGGTATATATGGTATAGTGAGGGGCAGGAAGAGTTTCTTCTATCGGGCAGCAACGAAATCGATAGTCTCCTCTTATAGATGCTTGTATAAGTCTACAACGCATGTCAAAACTCCACAATGAAAGACGTTCTTTCAGAGGATTTTGCATTGTCGGTACAAACCAAAGTTCCTGAAAGCCCATAGGTTCTGTCAGAAGGAAATTTGCCAGAGCCATATGCCCTATATGGATGGGGTCAAAAGTCCCGGCAAAGACAACCACGGAAGTAAGACTCTCTTGCGCATACATTCCTCGGGTTGAAGTCGTATTGATTGTATTTACCCCCATGTTTGTACTACGATTGAGTTTCTATATCAAGCGTTCGGCATGCTAAAGCTATTTCTTCTTGGGACCCGGTATACTTTCCTTTTGCATCGCTAAGTTTCACACACTCTCGCCAACGCTCTTTTTCAGTCATTTTACACCGCCATAGTTTCATAACGATATTGGCAGGTTCTGCTCCTGTGTCATTTGTTAAATTAGTACCTATACCGAAAGAACAACGAATGCGGTCTGCGCAATACCGCTTTATTTGTAAGGCTCTTTCGATATTTAAGCCATCCGAGAAAATAATATACTTGATCTTGGGGTCCACCCTAAGATCTTTATAACGTTCTATTGCTCTTTCTACGAAGCGGAATGGATCTCCACTATCATGGCGAAGACTGGTGTACAAGAGAGCATGCTTCTTGCTGAAGTTGCTAAAAAATACATCCGTGGTATAAGTATCTGTCAAAACCGTTCCTAGATCTCCATCATAGACATTGATCCAATTTTCCATTGCCATATAATTGGCCATTTTATATCCATACGTTGCGCCATGGAATTGAATCCATTCGTGGGGATGGGTCCCGGATACATTCAATCCATATTTATGAGCAAAGTGTACATTACTTGTTCCAAAAAAGTGATTGGGAGCATACTCTTTCATGATCTGAGTAATCAGGTCTTCTATTTCGTAACTAAAGCGCCTTCTCATACCAAAAAGAGAAAAATCTACCCCTTCAACCTCCAACGTTTGAGCTTTTTGAATGGCTCTATAAGAAGTTTCAGCATCTGGGATTATACCCTTTTGTTCGTAATATAGTTGGCTCACTAAAGCAAGAATTGGAGTTTCCCATAGAGTTACTCTATAAAGAGGTCCTATGGCATCAATCTCCAAATGCCCTTCTCTATCCATTTTTATAGACAGCTCATTGGGATTGAAGCGAAATCCTCTGAGCATATCAACGTGTGTGGGTGGAATATATGGCATACGAGATGCTATGAAAGAAGCCTCATCCTCCGAAAGCACTATCTGTGACATGGCTTCTACTTCTCGGCGTAAGAGATCGTCAAATCCTTGGGGATAAACTCGATTATTTCTATCTATGAATTTGAAATGTCCAAAGGCATAGGGGAATAGCTTTGCATAAGCATAGCCTGTGGTGAATTTATATAAATCCGTATCTAAAAGACTTTTGATAACCGCCATAGGAAATGTGTTTAGAAAAGTCACTTTTCAATCCATAGAGGATGACAAGTCGGAAGGTCTGTGCGCCCCAAGTGTTCTTCCAAAGACAAGACATCTTTCACCTTGCTTTCATTGCAAATGAGCAATACTACCAAAGAAGCTGCTTCTCGTTGTAAGATTGAAACTTTATCAGATGGAACAAAGACTAACGATATGGTATCTTCGTTATTGTTTTCGGAAGGAGTGCTTGAAAGGTCTTGAATGAAAGAATCCGAAATTAGGTAGCCGGCATTGAGTTCGATAATCTGACTACCGGGGTATACACATTTTTTTGTTTGTGGGTTTCGAAGCTCTACAATGCGAAGAGGCTGTCCCAATGTTTTAATTATCTCTACTATTTGACTAACCCAAAAGGAAACTTCAGGTGTTATGGTAGGAGTTGTCAAAAGGATACTTCTTTTAGGTAAACGTGTTTTGAAAGAAGATTTTTCCGCATTCTCCAAATCTTCATTTATTTGACACAGTAGCGTATCCAAAACAGATTGTATATGTCCTATTTTCTTGCCTTTTATAGTCAGAGGTAATTTTTCTTTCCAAAAGTTTGAGAGTTGTTCTTTTTCCAATATTGCTCCCCTGTAAAACCACAGAATGTATATTCCTCCCATTGGAATTACAAAAGCGAGTAAAAGGAGAGAGAGCTTTACATAGAGAGCCCCTGCCGGGGCAGGTTGTATCATGGGAGGGTCTGTTATCTCTATCATATGTTCATGTTGAACGATCTCCTGATTTGCTATGTTTTGGGCTAAATAATTTTCTAAAACTCTTCGGTGTTCACTTATTACTTCAGGAGATAAATTATTTGAACCCATGGAAGAAAGAGAGTCAAGAGAGGATTGCAGCATTTTGCGCTCTCGAGATAAATCATCCAAAACATGCTTGCGAACAGTTTCATTACACTCTTCAAGCATCGCTGTTAATAACTGGAATGAACGACGCGGAGAGCCGGATGTTTTTATTTTTAATAGAAAAACAGTACCATGCTCAACCTCTAAGTCCATGTCCCAGTCATACTTGGCTCTTATATCAATTCCTCTCAAACGCTGGATATCAATCTTTCTATTCAAATCGAGAGGTGTCTTTTCAAACTCATTCCATCCTGGATTTTCAGCCATCAAAACCCGTCCAACAGGTGTTTCTATTGATTCTCCTACCCTGTTGATAACACATTCATATGGTTGCTCAATCTTTGTCCCCCGATAAGTTCCCCTAAAGTTTGAAAGAGTGGCTTTTTCACCTTGCAGTATGAGATCCAAACTAAAGGTATCCATCTCTTTGGCATCGAGAAAAAATAATCGAACAGGCATGTTATTGTACACATCGAATCTACCCCATGTATGCTTTTGAGTATATTCAACATCGAACCCTTCTTTTAATCCGGCTCGATATATAATATCTGCCGAAACCAACCATCCATATAACTGGGAAGGAGCATAGGCAGGAGCCATGCGCCACAGAGGGGCGTCTTTGTCCGTTTTTATTATAGTTCGGCTTTCGTTTGATGCCTCAACAAAGCGGGTCATTAAGCCTATCTTATACTCAGAATTTCCTATAACAGACCTTTTTCCGACAACAAAAATTACTCCTAAAAAGAAAATAAGGGAGCATACAAACCAATACCATTTGCGAAGCATTAGTTGTACAAAGGCTTTCAATGAAATCTGAGATTCGTTGTTTCTTTTCATTTGTTTCCTATTTAAGAGTTAGTAGTTTTATCGGAAGTTTTTATTGCTGTTTTTTGGTCATGATGTCCAAAACAAGTTTATCTGTTTCGTTCATACCAACGCGTCCAATCCCGGTTAGATTATCAACAGTTCGGTCCACATCATCATCCACAATACCCTCATTGCTGGTAACGACCTTATGCTCCATTGCCAGCAAGGCAGAAAACATAGCAGTGGAGACCCCACTTGAAACTTTCATACTACAACTTGGTTTTGCACCATCGCAAAGCATACCCGTAATATTTCCAACCATGTTTTTGATAGCAAATCCCACTTGTTCTCTACTACCACCCATCAAGTAGGTAAGACCACAACTGGAACCGGTGGCAGCCACCACACAACCACACAAAGCAGAAAGTCGTCCTAATTTTTGTTTGACGTAAATCACCATTAGATTGCTTAAAACCAAAGCTCTAACCGTATCTTCATGTGATTTGTTTTCCTTACGAGCAAAGGTTAGTACCGGCAATGTTGCTGTTATACCTTGATTACCACTTCCGGAATTACTCATTACCGTAACGGGAGCTCCATCCATACGAGCATCGCACGCAGCACTGGTATAGGTCAACATCTCGGTTAAAGAAGAAGAACCCAGATAGCGTTTTCCCAATTCGCCTTGAATCATCCTACCCACGGCATGTCCATAATTACTTTTTAGTGAGAACTCACTGGCTGCCTGATTCAGACGGGCAGCTTCCATAATGAACTCGATTTTTTCCAGTGGTGTCGTTGTGGCAAAATCGTACACCAAACCGAATGTCAGCTTCAATTCTTCGGAAGTGTCTTCTTGTTCGCTTTCGGCAATAGTTGTAACCTTTTCTCCGAAAAGCACTTCATTATCTCTTCCTACAAAAGCTATATTTCTATGGTTGGATAAAATAATTACCGAAGAAGAGTGTTGCTCCCCTTTTAGATTGACTTCAATATAAAGTTTGTCTACCTCCCCTTCTTTAAGTTTGATGGAAATATTTTTTTCTTCAACGAGATCTTTCGCCTTTTGTAATTCCTTTTGTGTGAAGTTTTCCAACACGGTCAACTCTTTTTCTGGGGCAGCAATAACGACTCCGAGGGCAATTGCAATAGGTAGACCAATCATTCCTGTCCCGGGAATCCCTACCCCCATTGCATTTTTGAGCATATTGGCGCTTAGAAGGACCTCTATTTCTTTGGGCTTTTCAGCCAAAACCGCCGAAGCTTTTGCAGCAGCCAAAGCCACAGCCACCGGCTCTGTACATCCTGTTGCCGGTATAACTTCGCTCTTAATTAAGTCTATACACTGTTGTTCTATTGCTGTATTCATTTTCTTCTCTCCCAGTATTTTACTCTAACGATCTTTATTTCTATTTATTGTTTTGCAAATACCATTGATATAGCTTCGGAATACCCGCTTCCAAAGAAGTTTTGTATTTCCATCCCAACTTGTTTATGCGAGAGGTGTCCACTAATTTTCTTGGAGTTCCATCCGGATGCTTTCCATCAAAGGAAATTTCTCCATCAAAGCCAACAGTCTCGGCAATAAGACTGGCTATTTGTGCAATGGAGTATTCTTTTCCGGTTGCGATATTTAAGTGACAATGCCGAATGGGAACAGAACGCTCCTTGGGAAGCAAGTCCTGAACAGAAACATTATTCATCACAAAAAGAACTGCCTCTGCAAGGTCATCACTCCATAAAAAATCCCTTAGAGGTGTTCCCGTTCCCCAAAGTTCTACTTTATTATCTTTAATGCCATAGAAATCGAGAAGCTCTTTTAATGTCTCTAAAGTGTATTGCTGCAACGGATTGAAATTCCTTATCGGTCTTCTCTGTAAGTCTTGTATAATACTTTTAGCATCCTTCTTGTGAAGTAAATATGCCAAGTGTATCTTGCGAATAAGAGCTGGAAGAACATGGCTATTTTCCAAATGAAAATTATCCCCTTCTCCATAGAGATTCGTAGGCATAACAGCAATATATTCGCAGCCATACTGAATATTAAAACTCTCACACATTTTAAGCCCTGCTATTTTTGCGATTGCATACGGCTCGTTCGTGTATTCGAGAGGTGCACTCAGAAGAAATTCTTCTTTTATGGGTTGAGGCGCCTCCCTGGGATATATGCAAGTGCTCCCCAGAAAAAGAAGTTTTTTCACTCCATAATGAAAACTCTCTCCTATTATATTCTGCTGTATTCCCAAATTTTTATAAATAAAGTCGGCTCGATAGAGATTATTGGCTCCAATCCCCCCGACAAAGGCAGCTGCCAAAAAAACATACTCGGGTCTTTCTTGAGCAAAAAAATCGCTAACAGCCTTTGGATCTAACAAATCCAATTCTTCGTGAGTGCGGGTAATAAGATTTGTGTAGCCCTCCTTCTTTAGAAGTTTGTGGATAGCACTACCCACCAATCCTTTATGTCCGGCAATATATATTCGTGCATCTAAATCCATATTTAGTCTATCGAGGGGTTATTCAAAATAGTTACATATCCGAAATCCACCCTTATGTAGATAGGCCTCTCTCTTCATTAGCAATATGTCGTGTTGCATCATGTCCGCAACAATATCATTTAGTGTATATTCAGGAGCCCAGTTTAATTTTTCTTTCGCCTTGCTTGCATCTCCAAGTAGTAGATCAACCTCCGTTGGTCTAAAGTAAGCAGGATCAACCAACACTAAAGCTCTATTTAACAACCCTTGTATGGGGGCGAGATATTCTTCGCCAACCTGAGCAACAAACAAATCCTTGTTGCAATAGGTAAGTATTCCTTGCTCTTGAAGTCCACTTCCCTGAAAATCTATCGTTAACCCAATTTCAGCAAAAGCCAAGCGAACAAATTCGCGCACTTCTGTTGTAACCCCTGTAGCTATAACATAATCATCCGGATGCTCTTGTTGCAGGATCAAATGCATTGACCGAACATAGTCTTTAGCATGCCCCCAGTCTCGCTGGGCGGAGAGGTTACCAAGGAAAAGCTTGTCTTGCAATCCCATGGCTATTCTACTGACTGAACGTGTAATTTTACGAGTAACAAAGGTTTCTCCTCTCAATGGTGATTCATGATTGAAAAGAATACCGTTACTTGCGTGTATTCCATACGCTTCTCGATAATTTACAGTGGTCCAATAAGCAAAGAGTTTGGCACAAGCATATGGGCTGCGCGGATAAAAAGGTGTTGTCTCTTTCTGAGGTATTTCATGAACCAACCCAAACAATTCGCTGGTGGAAGCTTGGTAGTAACGCACCTCTCTTTCCAATCCTAATAAGTGAATTGACTCAAGTAGCCTCAATGCCCCCAGCCCAACCACATCGGCAGTGTATTCCGGTAGCTCGAAACTCACCTTAACGTGACTTTGAGCCCCCAAATTATAGACTTCATGAGGTCGGATTTCATCCATCAAACGAACCAAGCAAGAACTATCTGTTAAATCTGCATAATGTAGATAGTAGTTTTGCTGCTCCACATGGGGATCTTGATACAAATGGTCTATGCGATCCGTGTTGAAAAGAGAAGAACGACGTTTTAGTCCATGAACTTTATATCCTTTTTTCAAAAGATATTCACTTAGATAAGCTCCATCTTGCCCTGTAACCCCGGTTATTAGAGCTACTTTTTGAACAGTATTTCCCTTTGAATTCATATCATTTCTGGAGGTAGATCAGTGTTGTAGCCCCCAAGGTGATAACATCTCCATTTACTAATGTATGGCGTTCTCCCGGACTCAATTCTCTCGTATTGACAAACGTACCCGTCATACTATCGTCATCCATAATTACAGAAACAACCCCAGCATTGGTTTGCTGAACGGTTATTAGAGAATGATTGCGATCCAAACTCGGGTCTGAAGAGTGAATGGCAACCTCTATATCTGTATGTTTATCATTGTACCTCCCTACTCTATTTAATCCCTCATAAAGAGGAAAGATCGCAGAAAAACCAAAAACATTTTCCACTACCTTCAATTCAGCCAAAGCTTCCTGCTGAGATGCTCCGGTATTCTTGCGTTGATCCTCTTGCTCTTTACCCTTGTTCCGTTTCGTAACCACAGAAAAAGCCAGTCGCCTTCGACATCCGGGACAAAGCATATCAACATGCTCCTTCTTGTCGATGGAAGAACGGATCAACTCAAATTCTATTTTTTTCTTACAGTAGGGACAAACTATATACTTTGCCAAGTCTAAAATCTCCTTGTTTTCTTTCTTGATAACTGTTTCACTACTCCAAAAGTAGCTATTTTAGATGAAATGCCTTTTATCTTTGAGTGCTCTTTACTTTCTTATTCAGCTCTTCTGTAATTGATCTTAGCTGGGGCAATAACGCAGACTTTACAGAATTGTCCACAAGAAACAACATAGTAGAAGCTTTTGGTGGATATATATTTTTTTGAGCTTCTATTCGTTTCTCTACATCAGACAAGGAGACTTTATCCCGAAAGAGTACTCTCTTTATTTGTTCGTCCCTTGGCGCTTCAACCCAAATTATAGCATTACAAATGGAAGAAAGTCCACTCGGATATAAAATAGCACTTTCCAAACCGACCCATTGAGATGCTTGTTGAGAACGCCATTCCTTAAAGCGAGTTTTAACGAGAGGATGAATAAATGACTCCACTAATCGGAGGTAGTTGGGATTAGAGAAGAGAATTTGAGCAAATCTTTTGCGGTTTAATCCTCCGTTGGAGGTATCATAAAGATCCGCACCAAAGTGAGTACATACGAATTTTTTCACTACCTCATCTTCTTCATATAAGGCTTTAGCTTCTTTATCGGAGTTAAAGACGGGGATATCAAAAAAGGATAGAAGACGAGAGACAACGGATTTTCCACAACCAATCCCTCCTCCAATACCAAGGACAAAAGGGACATTTTTTTTATTCTGTACCATCGGTATCTTTCTCCAATATATACTGTATGCGTGCCGGAGTTAAAGTATATCTTGTCAGCCATAGAGGAGGTTCTTCAATGAATATGGGAAGCATTTGTTCTTGATCGTCCCAGGCCTCTTTCTGAAGCTGTCCATAGTCCACAAACAAACTGAAATCTTTTTCGGATACTGTTGTATAAAGAGACTTCGGCAGTGTTATACGCAGATTGGCTTTTGAAGGCAATAGGCGTAAGCGATACCCTTCGGGTAAGTTTTTGACTTTTATATCCAATTCAAAATTGTTTTCTGTCAATTCTTCAAAGGTTATGAGGGCTTTTATCTGATGGGTTTCAAGACGAACATGAGGAAGTTGCTCCAGTTTTACTTGAGCGGATGTATTTGTTTTATCTCCTTTTTGTTCTATTCGAACTTTTTCTGTTTTTACAATATTGACGCTATCCAAGGATGTTTTGCTCCCGTAAACTTTTATAAAAGAAGGTTCTAAAGCTATTTGGGTTACTAAAAAGCCTCCTTGAGGCACTGTCTCAATCTCGGATTGAATAGGAACCTCTTTCATGTGTAATCTTGCAAGATGTACAGATATTTCGCTGGGGAATATTGTCCTAATTTTTGTTGATGGGTCAATCTGCTTTTCCACCCACTGCTTTAGTACGGCATTGGACACAAAAAAGTGTTTTTTCAAAGCTTCATCTCCTTGAGATATCTTTATATCGATAGGATCTATTGCCAAAAAGGTATAATCAAATAAGAGTTCAAAACCGGTTCCTTCAATTTCGACATCAAGAAACTTAGGCAAAGTCCCCTGAACAGAAAACTCATTTAGAGAGAGGTAATTCAAAGGTATTCGTATGGTCTGGGTGTAGGTCATTTGTAAACTTGTTATCCCCCACCAAACGGAAGAAACAAGGAGAAAAAACAAAAATGTAAATAGCTTTTTCCCTTTTATCGATTGAGGAGTCATAGCGAACGGAGCGCTCCCTCTCTTTCTTCTATTTGTCTCTTTTTCCGTAAACTGAAGTCTCATAGCAGTCTTGCTTTTAAGCTAAGAAAAAAGAGTCTAAAATACGCCCTATGTATCTTAGACTCTCCTTCTATTATGGAATTTGATTACTGGTTTGTCACATCATCGGCAACTGCATAAACCGATGTTTTTTCTATACGTATACGCACGTCTTTGGCTATTTCAACAACAAAATCACGCTCATTCACTTCGCAAATTTTTCCGTGTATTCCTCCCGCTGTAACGACTTTATCACCAGACTTCATCGCATCGCGCTTTCGTTGAAGTTCCTTTTGACGTTTGCTTTGGGGGCGAATGAAAAACAACCAAAAAATAAGAATGAGAACCACCATCATTATGATGGTACCTACGGAACCTCCGAATAAACCTCCTTGTTGGGCTGCTCCGGCTGCAGCATCTAAGAAAAACAATTTCATCTTCTGTCTAATTTAATAATTCCTACTGCAAACTTACGGAAAAAACGCAGAAGAATATCAAGAAAAGGCAGATTGTACTCAAAAATGTTTTTTGTCACAAAACATGCCGGCATAACAATGGCTGAGAAGAGGGCTACTCTACTCTAAATAGGCGATCAACTCTCTGCAAGAAATAGTTGCCGGAACACGGACATAAGAAGGCGTTTTTTTGAACCAGGTCATTTGTTTTCTTGCATAAATTCGAGTATTACGGGCTATATTATGAATTGCATCATCCAACGAACACATCCCTCCGATGTATTGAAAAAGCTCTTTATAACCAATAGTGTTGAGCGCATTTAGGTGACGAAATGCATACAAGGAGCGCGCCTCTTCTAACCACCCTGAATTAAGCATATTTCTAACCCGATCATTGATACGGTTGTAAAGTTCTTCTCGAGGACGTATCAATTCAAAGCAAACCATATCAAAAGATCTTTTCTTGTGAAGATGGGTTCTGAAAGAAGAAAATGGTTTCCCGGAAGAGTAATAAATTTCCAATCCATGAATGACACGCTTGTGATTTCTCTTATCAACTACATTGTAATACTCCAAATCCACCCGTCGTAACTCCTCCAAAAGAGAGTCTAATCCCTCTTCTTCCCAGCGTTTTTGAAGTGTTTGGCGTACTGTCGGACATACATCGGGAATATCATCAATGCCTTTTGTTATGGCATCAATGTATAGCATTGAGCCTCCTACCAGTAAAACATAGCGGTGAGTTCGAAATAAGGCTTCGATGAGAGGGATAACTTCCGATTCGTAACGAGCTGCACTATAATGTTCTGAAATGGGAACAACTCCCACCATATAGTGGGGAACTCGGCGTTGCTCTTCTTGTGTGGGAGCAGCTGTTCCAATGGGAAGCTCTTTATATAACTGACGAGAATCGGCAGATATGATTGGGGCTGAGAGAGCTTCGGCTAAAGAAAGAGAGAGTTCTGTTTTTCCTATACCCGTAGGTCCTACGAGGACTATCAATGTTCTTTTATTAACCATATAGTGTCCGACAAAACAACGAAGCAAAAAGGAGTACACTTTCCAAATTCATACGAGAAGGAAAGTGTATTCTTTTTTCGTTCAACTCAAGGAGTTATGCGAAAATATCAATAGTTATAGTCTTCTTCTTCGAAGGAGGAGAATTCCATATCTTCATCAAAATCATCTTCCGAGAAAAAACGATCCTCATCTTCTCCAAACGCAGCATCCTCTTCAAGTAAAAAAGCTTCCATTTCTTCATCGCTTAATTGTGGAGAGGGAGCAACTCCCTTTTTGCGAACAAGTTTGTATTTATCCAGTGAAGCTGTTGATTTTTCAACAACTTTCACGTAAAAGCAACGTTCTAATAGAGTGTCAAACACATACAGAAGATCTTTATCTTCGTCTTCAAAAGCGGATGCTATTGCTATATTTCTTTCCCGTGCATCTTCCAGTGTTATCTCCTCTTGTACATTATAGCAAGAATCAGAGTACATAAAGGAGGTAAACAGATCTTTCGGATACTCTAAAAGCTCCACTATGGCGAAGTGCAGGCTTTCGAGGGTATCTTCGGCATTTATGTCAAAGACACATTCAAAGTCTTCGTTCTCGGGCGAGAGTAAAATCAAACGATAAGTCATGTCGTAAGCAAACTATTTGTACAGCAGTATTTATTCAATAACGACGAATGCCAATGAGATTCATAAACTCCTCCCGGGTAGAAGCCTCTTCAAAAGCGCCTGTAAAATCACTGGTTGTTGTCAGAGAGTTTTGCTTCTCCACCCCTCTCATTTGCATGCACATATGCTGTGCTTCGATGACAACGATGGTACCCAGCGGATTGAGTGTTTTTTGAATGCAGTCTTTTATTTGTGTCGTCAGGCGTTCTTGTACCTGAAGTCTTCTTGCAAAAACATCCACAACTCTTGGCATTTTGCTCAGCCCCGTAATGTATTTATTGGGGATGTAGCCAATGTGAGCCTTGCCAAAGAAGGGTAATATGTGATGCTCGCAAAGAGAGAAAAAGTCAATATCCTTCACAATTACCATTTGACGATACTCCTCTCGAAACATTGCAGAGCGCAAAATCTCTTCAGGGTCTTCCCGATATCCTTTGGTCAAAAAGCGCAGCGATTTGGTTACTCTTTCCGGAGTTTTTACAAGACCTTCTCTGTTGGGATCTTCTCCTAAAAGCTCTATTATGCGGCGATTAAGATTTATCATTTCGCTCATCTCTTCTGGAGAGAGCTGTGGATCAAAGGTTGATTGCTTATTCATCAATGTAAAGCACGTATTTTATCTCGAACAATATATAATTCTCCTGCTATTTGCGGCAGATGTTTTTTCATTTCTTGAAGGGAGGTTTGAGCCTCTTCATGGGTGCGAAAGTCCCCTGCCAAAAGGCGCCAAAACGGAGCTTTATAGCTGACGTAGCAGGTTATGTCGGGAAAAGTCTTATTCACGGCTTGTGCTCGTCTATAAGCCTCTTGTTTGGACGTTGGCAGATTGCCGTTAAACACTTGTATACGAAATCCTTGAACCATCGTAGCCACCAATTCGGAATCCTCTGAAAGAGACTTTTTTTGAGTCGGTTTGGCTACTTGGCGTTTTATCTCTTCGGGCTGATGAACGACAATAGTACCCAAGCCACTTTTAGAGGTTGCCAGAGCTTCAAAAATATCATTGGCAGAAGACAAGGGGTTGCTTGTTGTTTGCTGAGCAAAAGAGACTATTGCCGACAAAACGACAAAACAGCAAATTAGTCCACTGCGAAAAAAAAACTGTTTGACATCGTGTAACATAGAGAAAACACTTTAATTCATCCTCTCTTTTGGCGTGTACATTTCGTTTACAAAGGAAGATTTATATCTTTTCAAAAGCCTCTATAATTGGGAGGAATTTGGCAACCTCCAGTGAGGCACCTCCGATAAGTCCGCCATCAACATCAGGGTTGGAAAACAATTCTTTTGCATTTGACGAATTACAGCTTCCCCCATACAAAATAGAGCAATTATCGGCGACCTCTTGTCCATATTTATTGGCTATGGTACGACGAATGTGAGCATGCATATCTTGTGCTTGTTGAGAGGTTGCCGTGCGCCCTGTCCCGATCGCCCAAACAGGCTCGTAAGCAACTACGATACGTTTGAACTCTTCAGTAGAAAGGCTTAGTACGGATGCTTTCAACTGTTCCTCCACCACACTGAAATGCTGTTCTTTATCTCTATCTTCCAAAAGTTCTCCCACACAGAATATAGGAATCAATCCATGAGCAAGAGCGATTTTTACTTTTTTTGCCAGAAGTGCTCCATCTTCATGATAGTATGCTCTTCTTTCGGAGTGTCCGATAATCACATACTCGACCCCAATAGATTGGAGCATCGAAGCCGAAATTTCACCTGTGTAGGCTCCACTTTCTTGGTCGGAACAATTCTGTGCTCCTACGGCAATAGGACTATCGCTCAAAATAGTCGCAAGCGAAGACAAGTGTATAAAAGGAGAAGCAACAATCACTTTACAGAGGGGATTTTTGCCCTCCAAAGCCTCTTGCAAATCTTTTACTAAAGCAATCCCCTCTGCGAGAGTCTTATTCATTTTCCAATTTCCTGCAACGATTTTTGTTCTCATAGCGTAGTCGATATTATTCTTCTGAGTTAGTTTGTAATCTATTCGTATACTGCTGGGCAGTTTTTCTATTGGTCGATAAAATAAGGGATACAATGGTGTATAAAAACCAAAGAATTAGTGGCGATAAACGCAGTAGGTATGGTTCTTTTTGTAGTTCACCGGAGTATATATCCTCCACTTGTTCCCTCAAGAGTGCTTCTCCACGTTCTAAATCTCTCGCATTCATCTTGGCAATAATCACCCCATCCCTTATGAAGATGATAGACGGCACCGCACGAGCTACTGTTTTGACAGTAGTGGCATCTAAGAATAACAACGGATACTCCGTATTGGTACTATTGCGCCATCTTCCTTCTTCCGATTTGGTTGAACTTGATATGCCATAGAGCAAAATTCCTTGACTTTGAGCCACAGAATATAATGTGTTCAGCGAGGGAGCCAAAGACTTGTTCACCTCTTCCCAATTGGTGGACAAAATCCAAATCATCATACCCGGAGTATCCAATATCTGATCGGTAACATCATTGGATCCCAAAAAGAGCGAAAAGTCGGTAACGGGTGGGGTGTAACCTTTGGATACGAGCTTTTCGTAGCGCTCCACATAAGTCCACGTTTCATCGGGTAGGTTATTCATATCGAAAGTCCGCCGCTCTCCATTGCGTTCGTAAACAAATTCATAAGTGTACTCATCTTTCGGTGCTCCATCGGGTACTAAGATCAGATGGGGAAGCGAAGCTCCCACTTTGTATGGACGGAAATCCAACATGGGCAAATGCCGATGATTCATGTAAGAGAAAAACAAAAATCCTACTATGCCAACGGAAAACGGTATCCATACTTTGGAATAGGTAAAAGCCGCAACGCAGCTTTTGTGGTAGAGTAAATAGATATAGGAAAGAAACAGAAGGAAGATGTTTTTGTAGAAAGTCTCCCAATTGGTTAGTTTCAGAGCCTCTCCAAAGCAACCGCAGTCCGAGATAGGATTATAAAGAGCCAAGTAAAGAGTCAAGGCTGTCATAAAAATCATGGTCAGTAAAGTGAGCCATGCCGTAACTCTCTTCCATATACCCATTAGCAAAAGCGCTCCTATGGCAAACTCAAAAGTAGCCATGGCAACACCCAAGATCATAGAGAGAAAATGCCCTACCGGTAATTGAAATGAGTGCAGATATTCTGCCATTTTCAATCCCGCACCAACAGGATCTATCGCTTTCACACCACCTGAAAATATAAAAACGGCAGCGAGAATAAAGCGAGCACTCTCTACGACAAATCCACGAATAGCAGGTTTCATTCCGAAAGTCTTATGAGGGCGAAGATAGCATAATTTACCATATCCATATAATTGGCATCGATACCCTCAGAGACTATTGTTGCCCCTTTTTGGTTTTCAATCTTCTTGGTACGCAACACTTTGGATAGGATCAAATCAGTAAACGAAGAAATGCGCATCCCTCGCCAAACTTCATCATAGTCATGATTTTTGTCCATCATCAAGCGGAAACTTTTTTGGGCAATGGCATCATAATGCTCCAATGCTTGCTCTTCCGAGATATCCACTTCATCGGAAAATCCCAAGGCTAATTGTATCTGCCCGATAATCGCATAATTGACTATCCCGACGAACTCCTCCTGAATGCCTTCTTGGATACGGGAGGTTCCCTTAGTTTCCAGGTTACGGATGCGCATTGCCTTGATGTATATCTGATCTGTGAGCGATTCAGGACGTAAAATGCGCCAAGCTGCCCCGTAGTCGGATAACTTCATCTCAAACAAAGAACGACAGTGTTTGAGAATTTCGTTATACTCCATTGTGGTCAATTCCTTATCATGTATCATATTTCTCCTAATATGCTTTATTCTTTAATACACCATATAGAGAGGATTATTCTTTAGGTAAAAGGGCTAAGGAAAGTACCTCTGTAACATCCTTTACATAATGGAAGATCAGCCCTTTTCTATACATCTCATTTATCTCCTCCACATCCTTTTGGTTTTCTTCCGAGAGGATAATCTCAGTTATCCCCGAACGTTTGGCTGCCAAGATTTTTTCTTTAATTCCCCCTACCGGCAACACACGTCCTCTGAGTGTAATCTCACCGGTCATGGCAATCCCCAACTTAACCTTGCGCTGAGTGAAAGCCGATACAAAGGAAGTGAGCATGGTAATCCCGGCAGATGGACCATCCTTGGGGATGGCACCCTCAGGTACGTGCAAGTGTAAATCTTGTTCGGTCAATAGAGTTGGCTCTATCCCCAACTCTTGCGTGTGGGCTTTAATATAGTTCAGTGCAATTGTTGCAGATTCTTTCATTACGTCCCCTAAATTACCCGTGAGTGTCAGGCGACAGTCTTTGCCCTTGTGTAAGCTGGACTCAATAAAAAGGATTTCGCCCCCCACGCTTGTCCATGCCAAGCCTGTAACAACCCCATAATAGTCATTACCTTGGTAGAGATCTCGTGTATAGGTCGGAACGCCCAAGTATTCTTTGAGATCCGATACTTTGAGGGTCTCTGTGTATTTTTCTTTATCCCCTATGCGGCGCGCAAACTTGCGCATAATACGGGCTATTTGCTTCTCCAGTCCGCGCACTCCGCTCTCTCGGGTATAAGACTCTATAATAACTTCCATCACAGACTTGGGGATCTTCACATCGTAGTGTTTTTTATCAATCCCATGTTCCTGCAATTGTTTGGGCACTAAATGCTTACGAGCTATTTCCAACTTCTCTTCCGTTATGTAGCCACTCACAGGAATTAGTTCCATACGATCCAATAGCGGACGGGAAATAGTACTTAAAGTATTGGCTGTTGCAATGAACATTACATTGCTTAGGTCATAGTCAATATCCACATAGTTGTCATGGAAACTTTTGTTCTGCTCCGGATCCAAAACCTCCAAAAGAGCTGCCGAAGGGTCTCCCTTGTGGCTCGCATCGATTTTGTCGATTTCGTCCAAGACAATAACCGGATTGGAAGTCCCCGCTTTCTTCATGGCTTGGATGATACGTCCCGGCATGGCTCCTATGTAAGTACGTCTGTGTCCTCTGATTTCAGCTTCGTCGTGCAACCCACCCAAAGAGATACGAATATACTTGCGTCCCAAACTGTCGGCAATACTTTTCCCCAAGGATGTCTTTCCCACTCCGGGAGGACCCCACAAGCAGAGTATGGGCGATTTCATATCTTGGCGTAGGCGAATGACTGCCATATGCTCTAAGATGCGTTCTTTGACTTTATCCAACCCAAAATGATCACGATCCAACACTCTTTGTGCATGAGTCAGGCTAAAGTTGTCCTTTGAGTAAACGGACCAAGGAAGCTCCAATAAAGTCTCCAAATACTGATATTGTACTGCAAAATCGGGACTGTGAGGATTAAGATTATCGAGTTTTTTCAACTCTTTGGCAAAGGTTTCTGCCACCGCTTGGGGCCATACTTTGAGGAAGGCTTTCTCTCGTAACTCCTCACTGGGGAGCTCCATGACACCTCCACCCAATTCTTCTTGCATTACACGTATTTGCTGTTGCAAAAAGTAATCCTTTTGCTGCTTGTCCATATCTTCCCGAGCTTGAGAACGTATCTCGTCTCGTAGGGCAATCAACTCTTTCTCTTGATAGAGGTAATTCAATACCCTGGTAATTCTCTCCGATAGCAGATTTAACTCCAACAAACTTTGTTGCAAAGGAGTTTTGACTGCGCAGCACACAGAGGCAAAATTAGTCACGTAATCGGGGTCTTCACACGATTTAATCGAGGAGAAAACCTCATTGGGTACCCTGTCATAACGTCTGGATAAGTTCTTGATCAATAGATCTTTGACCTCTGTCAGCTTTAGTAAAGACTTTTCCGACAGTCCGGTCTCTTTACGAGCCGATTCCATCTTTTCTTTGCGAGGAACCACAGTGACAGAAGGGATGAAACCTTCCATATTTACAGAAGAAATGGCAACCCTGAGCACGCCGATGACAAGGGCGGACGAAAGGTCTTCTTCCACGGAGATCACACGTGCCACTTGGCATAACACCCCGATGCGTTCTTTCAAATACTTGGGAAGCTCCTTATTGGACACGTGTGATGGAACATGAGCAACAACGAAATAGGCGCCATTATCCTGTACTTTCTTTAGCAAATCTTTTTCCTCCGATGTCGTAAAATCCATGGGAAGAGCAACTTTTGGGAAAGTAACTTGCTCACGCAGAATAAGCAATGGCAATTCCTGTTCCAAGGCATCGGGGATATTTGCGTTGTCTACATACTCGTCCACGATAACTGCAGGCAGGGGGAACGGTACTGTTTTGTTGGCAGAAAGGTCAAACAAATTCGACCACAATTTATTTTTATTGCTACTCATCTTCTATCTAATACGAACTACTAAAAGGTAAAGGGAATTGCTGCGCCACTTTGATGGTGACAATCTCCTTTCTTCATTGTCTTTATCCTCTAATGCAAACACTTCGGGTAAAAAAATAGTTCACCCCGAGGGGGCGCATATCAAAGGATATGACAAAAAGTAAGTACCTACTCGCAATTTTACAAGTAGGCACCTTTTTGCAAAGGTACTACATAAATAAATATAACGCAAAGCCTTTTGGTATTTTCGAGAGCAAGAAAAATCCTCTCGCAATTTACGCTGGAAACGCAATAATTTGAATGCATACAAACTCCAATTTGATCGCATACAAAATCGAATTTCTATGCATACAAATTTGGGTTTGTATGCATAGAATCAATCCATGCTTATCGTTGAGTTGGACGGGAGTTTCAATCTTATTGTTCGACAGAGTGATGTGTTTTTCTCTTTGTGTTTGTTTTTCAGATAATTAGATGCTAATCGGAAAAGGCGATAAAAGCATTGATCATGCAAAGATACCCTAACAAGAAAACTCTCTATTGGTGTTATGTCATTATTTTGTTATATCTTTGCGGTGCGCCGGTGGAGTTTGCAGTTGTGCAAGCATTCAACATTGGTACGTGGGTAGAGGCAACCATGCGTAAAGCGGTTTCCTCTTTTTTATTATCCGACGTCTACTTTTAAGGTACTCTTCGGATGTGATAACTCTTTAGAATAGAATGAGTTTGGATAGTACGAAAATAGAACAATGTATTCAATCGCTTCTCTTACCGGAGGAGTTTGTCGTGAAGATTACCCTCTCTCCCTCCAATGACGTCAGCATTGTAATTGATGGAGATAAAGGGATTGGTATAGACCGTTGTGTGCAGATAAGCAAGGAGTTTGAGAAGTCGTTCAACCGAGACGATGCGGATTTTTCTTTGGAAGTGGGGTCTGCAAGTCTCACCGATCCTTTTTTGAATTATCGACAATACCAAAAGCATGTTGGAAACCCTGTGCGTGTGGTGCATAAGGATGGGCTTCGTTTCGATGGAATTTTGAAGTCCGTAGAGGGTGAAAAGTTTACCCTTGTATGCATGGAGCTGGTGAAATCACCCGATGGAAGACATCGAAAACGACACTACGAGGAGGTGGAATATACTTTCTTGTTTGAAGAAGTAAAGTCCACAACATACCGATTTGACTGATCAACGAGAATAGAAATAAGAAACATATATATACTGATATACATATATAGATTATGGCACAGAAACAATCAAAGTCGCCCATTCGCATGGCAGAGACACTCGCAGAGTTCAAAGAGCTTAAGAATATCGACAAAGCCACTCTGGTGAATGTTTTGACGGATTCTTTCATGAGTGTATTGGCAAAAATGTTTGGAACCTCTGAAAATTTCACCGTTATCGTAAATGAAGATACGGGAGATTTGGAGATTTGGAGATCCCTTCGCATTGTAGAGGATGGTATGGTTACCAACACTGCATTGGAGATAGGGCTGACGCAAGCCAAAGAGCTGGATCAGTATGCCGACTTGGGCGATGAAATCAGCGAAGAAATCAACTTCCTTTCCTTTGGACGTAGAGCGATCTTAAACTTGGGACAAATTGTGTCAAGCAAACTCAAGGAGCTGGAAAAGGAGACACTCTACAACAAATTTCTCGAAAAAACGGGGCATCTTGTCTCTGCCGAGGTATATCAGGTATGGAAAAGAGAGACTCTCTTGGTAGACGATGAGGGAAATGAATTGTTGCTTCCCAAGTCGGAGCAAATCCCCGGGGACTATTTTCACAAAGGAGATACCGTACAAGCCGTTATCGATCGCGTGGAGATGGTCAATAATCAGGTGAAGATATACGTTTCTCGTACCAGCGATAATTTCTTGAGACGCTTGTTTGAGCTCAATGTGCCCGAGATTGCCGATGGATTGATTACAATCAAACGTGTGGCTCGTATTCCAGGCGAACGTGCCAAAATGGCTGTGGAGTCCTATGACGATCGTATCGATCCTGTGGGAGCTTGTGTGGGAATGAATGGTAGCCGCATACGAAGCATCGTCCGTGAGCTTAAGGGTGAGAACATAGATGTAACCACCTATACGAGCAACACAGTACTCTTTATTCAGCGCGCTTTGAGTCCTGCAAAGGTAACCTCCATCGATATAATCCCTGAAGGCTCCAAGGCAGAGGTATATCTTCGTCCCGAAGAAGTGCCGATGGCTATCGGAAAGAATGCTTCAAACATCAAATTGGCATCCGTTTTGACCGGTTACCAAATCGAGGTATTCAGAGACATTGAAGAAGTGAGTGAAGAAGATATTTACTTGGACGAGTTCAATGATGAGATAGAAGAGTGGGTATTGGAAGCATTCAAGAACGCAGGTTGGATAACTGCCAAAGCAGTACTTTCTACCTCCCGTGCCGAACTTATCAGTAAAACAGATTTGGAAGAGGCTACGGTAGACTCTGTCTTATCCGTACTTGCCGAAGAGTTTGAAGAGGACGAACTCCGAGAAATAGGATACGTTCCCTCTGTTTCTAAAGAGCAAGCACCCTCTTCCGGCGAGACAGATCTTTCAGAAGAGACTGAAAATTAAGAGTTATTCCCTCGGTTAGTTGGGAAGAAAAACTCTCCTCGAAATATAAATTGGGCAAAATAGAAGGATATAAATAACAAAGTATGGCGGTAAAGGCGATTAAATACATAGAACTGGGAAAAAGATGGAATGTGGGGATCAACACATTAAAAGATTATCTGAAGGAAAAAGAGATTGAAATACCCTCACCCAATGCACCCGTAGATGATGCTACTTTAGAAATATTGCTCAAGAAGTTTGCTCCGGAGAAGACCGTGGCGCAATTTAAGAGTGAAATGGAAGTTTCTGCACCTTCTACTCCGGAGAAGAGAAAAGAAGAACCATCTTCGGTTGAAAAAGCATCCTACAAAGAACAATCAAAATCTGAAAAGAAGGAAGTTGTGTCTAAAGAGGAACCAAAATCTGCGTCTAAAATAGAAGTGCGTGGACGAGTGGATTTGTCTCAAACCCATTCCAAAGCCACCAAAGCGACGGAAAAAGGCAATAAGAAAGAGGATAATTCCCTCCCCCTTTCTCAAAAGAAGAAGGAGGAAAAAGTCCATAAAGAGCTGCCCATAGAGGAAAAGGCTCCTATACAAGTAGCGCCATCACAGCCCGAAGTTATGCCTTCTCATCAAGAAACGACTGCCCAAGAAAGTGGGGAAAAAGCGGCACCAACAGAAGTGCACACCTCTACAGAAACAGATGGAAATAGCCAAAATGGAGTTTATCGCCCTTCTACGCCCAAGGCTATTCAATTGACCGTCGTTCGTAAGATAGACTTGGACAGTATCAATCCTCCTAAAAAATCAGATGGAGCCGGTGCAAAAAACAAGCGTCGCAAACGTATTGGAGCACAGGCTGTCGATATTAAATCCGAAGCGGCCAAGGGAGTAGACCCTGTGGGAGGTAAACGCAGTCAAAATGCCAATGCCAACAAGTCTAATGCAGGGAAAGGTCAAAATGCACCCTCCGAAGGCAGAAATAAGAAGAAAAACAACCGTCCGACGCCTCCTCCCAAACCCGAGATAACGGAGGAAGATGTACAAAAACAGGTGAAAGAAACTTTGGCCCGTTTGCAAGGGAAGAAGACTGTTTTTGAAAAGAAAGCTCGCTTCAGGAAAGATCGTCGCGATGCTGCAAGGCAGGCTGCCGAAGATGCTTTTGAAGCAGGGGAACGCGACAGTCGTATTTTGAAACTGACCGAGTATGTAACGGTGAGTGATTTGGCAAACATGATGAATGTGCCCGTAAATGAGGTGATTGCCACTTGTATGAGTATTGATATGATGGTGTCGATCAATATGCGTTTGGATGGCGAAACGATCAAGATGGTTGCCGAAGAGTTTGGGTTTGAGACAGAATTTGTCAGCAGCGATGTCGTGGCAGCTATTCAAGAAAGTGTCGAAGAGGACAATGAAGCAGATTTAGTGGAGCGTGCACCGATCGTTACTGTTATGGGGCACGTGGATCACGGGAAAACTTCGCTTTTGGATAATATCAGAAAGAGTAACGTTATTGCCGGAGAGGCAGGGGGGATTACCCAGCATATTGGTTCATACAATGTGAAACTTCCTTCCGGACGTCACATTACATTTTTAGACACCCCCGGACACGAAGCCTTCACCGCCATGCGTGCTCGTGGAGCTAAAGCCACGGATATTGCCATTATCATCATTGCAAGTGATGACAAGGTGATGCCCCAAACAGTGGAAGCCATCAACCATGCTACGGCAGCGGGAGTGCCTATGGTCTTTGCATTCAACAAGATCGATGTTGCAGGCGCAGACCCGAATAAAATCCGAGAGCAATTAGCCTCGATGAATTATTTAGTGGAAGATTGGGGTGGCAAGTATCAGTGCCAAGAAATCTCTGCAAAGAAAGGCATTGGAGTTAATGAACTACTGGAAAAAGTTTTGTTGGAAGCCGACATTTTGGAGTTAAAAGCCAATCCTAAACGTAGAGCATCGGGGCTGATCATCGAATCTTCTTTGGATAAAGGAAGAGGATACGTTTCCAACATATTGGTACAAAACGGAACGCTGCGTGTGGGAGATGTAATCTTGGCAGGAAAGTATTATGGACGTGTCAAGGCTATGACCAACGAACGTAACCAACCTCTTAAAGAGGCAGGACCGGCTGTACCGGCAACTATTTTAGGGTTCAATGGACCTCCTTCGGCTGGGGATGCATTCAATGTGTTGGAGACAGAGCACGAAGCACGAGATATAGCCAATAAACGTACCCAATTGGAGCGAGAGCAAGGGCTTCGTACCCAAAAGATGCTTACCCTGGACGATATTGGTCGTCGCATTGCAATCGGCAACTTCCAAGAGTTGAACCTCATCATAAAGGGAGACGTGGATGGATCTGTGGAAGCTCTTTCAGACACTCTTATCGGACTTTCTACGGAAGAGATTGTCGTGCGCGTTATACACAAAGGAGTGGGACAAATATCCGAATCCGATGTTGTATTGGCAGAGGCTTCTCAAGCTATTATCATCGGATTTCAGGTTCGCCCGAGTGCAATGGCTCGCAAGAGTGCCGAGCAAGCCGGGGTTGAGATCCGCTCCTACTCTATTATTTACGATGCAATAGAGGACGTACGCAGTGCAATGGAAGGAATGTTGTCTCCGGAAATCAAAGAGCAGATAACCTCTTTGCTGGAAATTCAACAAACCTTTACCATTGGAAAAGTGGGAACTATTGCAGGTTGTATGGTGAAAGAGGGTAAGGTTCATAGAACGGATAAGGTGCGTGTTATCCGAGATGGAATAGTTATCCATACCGGCGTTTTAGAGTCTCTCAAGAGATTTAAGGACGATGTTAAGGAAGTAGCCATGGGATTGGATTGTGGTCTCAACATCAAAGGATTTAATGATCTGAAAGAGGGCGACCTGATCGAAGCCTTCCAGGAGATAGAGATCAAGAAAAAACTATAATTCGGCAACCAGAGTATATTTACAGAACAGATAAACACGATAATACAACGATTGAAATAGGCTATTGAATGGTACCTTTTTATAACTTGGTGTCTTATTCAATAGCCTTGTTTACCCATGAATTGGATTGATATAAGCATACTGGTCATCATAGGGTTTTCTGCCATTAAGGGCATTCGCGAGGGATTAATCAGGCAAGTAGCTTTTTTTGTTGCTATATATGTTGGAATCTTTGCCTCCGGGTATTTGACCGCATTTGTTGAAAAAGGGCTTGTCGATTTTTTATCAATCTCTCCCAAAAGTGCTCATACAGTAGGACTGGCACTCTCGTTCATTTTGATATTAGTGTTTGTTAGCTGGATTGGTCGCTTGTTAAGTAAGGCGATCTCCCCTACTCCGTTGGCTTTGTTCAATCGATTGGGAGGACTCTTGTTGGGAATACTCATCCCCCTCACCGTGTTGAGCTATCTCTTTTTATTCATAGACAGCATTGTTTTTCCTGAAATTCCATCGCTTATACACGCGCAGAAGAGAGAGGAAAAGACCGATATACGACATAAATCACTTTTTTATGACCCTATAAAGAGGATTGTGCCAACTTTTATCACTCCTCGTTTGTTAGACAAAGAGAAAGAGTTAATGGAAAAGTATAATGATAGTACGATAAATGAAAACAAATAATACCCCTCCCATAACAGAGCAAGACAGCATCTTGCAGGAAGTTACTCAGGGAGACTATAAATATGGTTTTGTAACCGATATTCACACAGATACGATAGGAAGAGGGTTGAATGAAGAGACTGTGCGCCTTATTTCTGCAAAGAAAGGTGAGCCCGAATGGCTCTTGGAGTTTCGTTTGAAGGCTTATCGTCACTGGCTCACAATGAAACAACCCGAATGGGCACACTTGCATATCCCTCCTATCGACTACCAAGATATCATCTACTACGCAGCACCTCAGCAAAAGGTTTCTTCTCAAACGCCCGATGAAATTGATCCTGAACTTTTGGAGACATTTAATAAACTGGGTATCCCTCTGCATGAGCAACAAGCCTTGGCGGGTAATATGGCAGTTGATGCCGTGATGGATAGTGTATCGGTAAAAACTACCTTTCGTGAAAAGTTGGCAAACTTAGGGATTGTATTTTGCTCCTTTAGCGAAGCTGTCAAAGAGCACCCTGACTTGGTAAAAAGATACTTGGGCAAGGTGGTCAGCTATCGAGACAATTATTTTGCTGCACTCAATTCGGCTGTATTCAGTGATGGTTCTTTTGCCTACATCCCCAAAGGTGTCCGTTGTCCCATGGAGCTATCGACCTACTTTAGAATTAATGCGCGCAATACCGGGCAATTTGAACGCACTTTAATTGTTGCCGATGACGATGCCTATGTTAGTTATTTGGAAGGTTGTACAGCGCCTATGCGTGATGAAAATCAACTTCATGCTGCCATTGTGGAGATTATTGCCGAAACGAATGCAGAAGTTAAATATTCTACTGTACAAAACTGGTACCCCGGTGATAAGAATGGCAAAGGGGGGATTTATAACTTTGTTACCAAACGAGGACTTTGCAGAGGAGCCAATTCTAAAATATCATGGACGCAAGTAGAAACAGGCTCTGCTATCACCTGGAAATACCCGAGTTGTCTTTTAGTTGGTGATAATTCGGTGGGCGAATTCTATTCGGTCGCTGTTACGAATAACTATCAGCAAGCAGATACAGGAACCAAAATGGTACACGTGGGGAAAAACACACGTAGTACAATTGTTTCAAAAGGTATTTCTGCAGGTTCAAGTCACAACAGCTATCGAGGATTGGTCAAAATATCTCCCACTGCTGAAAATAGTCGTAACCACTCCCAATGTGATAGCCTTCTTTTGAGTGACCATTGTGGGGCGCATACCTTTCCTTACGCGGAAGTGATGAACGACACTGCGATTATCGAACACGAAGCTACGACATCTAAAATTAACGAAGATCAATTGTTCTACTGCCAGCAACGAGGCATTACAACCGAAGAAGCCGTCGGGCTTATCGTGAATGGTTATGCGAGAGAAGTAATGAATAAACTCCCAATGGAATTTGCAGTGGAAGCACAAAAGCTTTTAACAATAACTTTGGAAGGCTCTGTCGGATAAAACGTACAACGCAACAGATACAATATTATAACATTCAACAAGATCATATGAGCAAAAAGCTTTTAGAAATAAACAATCTTCACGCCTCAATCAATGGGAAGGAGATATTACGAGGCATAAATCTCACTGTCAATGAAGGAGAAATCCATGCCATAATGGGTCCTAACGGAAGTGGAAAAAGTACTTTATCTTCTGTGTTGGTGGGGCACCCCGCTTTTGAAGTAACCGAAGGGGAAGCTATATTTAGAGGAGAAAATATATTGGAGCTTGAGCCGGAAGAGCGTGCACACAGAGGATTGTTTTTGAGTTTTCAATATCCGGTGGAAATCCCCGGAGTGAGCATGGCGAATTTTATGCGGGCGGCTATCAATGAACGCCGTAAATATGAAGGCTTGCCTCCAATGCCTGCAGGAGAATTTCTGAAGTTGATGACCGAGAAGCGCAATGTAGTTCAATTGGATTCCAAATTGGCAAGTCGTTCTGTCAATGAAGGTTTTTCAGGTGGAGAAAAAAAGCGCAATGAGATATTCCAAATGGCTATGTTAGAGCCTCGCCTTTCTATTCTTGATGAAACAGACAGTGGTTTGGATATTGATGCCCTTCGCATTGTAGCAGATGGAGTAAATCAACTTCAATCTCCCACAACAAGCTCCATTGTTATCACTCACTATCAAAGACTATTGGATTATATAAAGCCACACTTTGTACATGTCCTTTACCAAGGGCGCATTGTAAAAAGCGGAGGGCCCGAGCTCGCTCTCGAATTGGAGGAGCGCGGATACGATTGGATCAAAGAAGCCAACAATTAAACCGTTATGCAAAGTGTAGAAAAGACATATATAGATCTCTACGATGAGAATGCGGAGAGTATCTTGAAGATGGCACCCGATTTACTCAACCGAGTGCGTGTCGCTGCTCGTGAGGAGTTTGAACGACAAGGATTTCCCAACACAACCTCTGAAAATTATACACGCACTGATGTACGGGCTGCATTCGATTTTGACTATGGGGTGAATTTGCAGAACATTCACTTTCCCATACAAGACGTTAAGGGATTTGCTTGCGGATTGGAAAATATGCCTCATACGCAGATTACCATTCTCAATGAACGTTTTGAGCCTTCTCTTTCCACCGGCTTGACTCTCTTGCCCCAAGGGGTTTTTATAGGTAGTATAGCAGATTTTCTCCAACAAAACCCTGATAAAGAAGAGCTTTTGTCCAAGATATATGGGCGTTATGCAGAGGTGGATATTGATGCTTTGGTATCTCTGAACACAATGTTTGTGCGTGATGCCCTTCTGTTTTATGTGCCACAAGGAGTCAAAATCCCCGATCCCGTTCGAGTTATACAATTGATTAGAGCTGATGTTCCGATGCTCCTTTTCCGCCGAATAATGATTGTTGTGGAAGAAGGAGCCTCGTTGGACCTCCTTATTTGTAATCATACATTGGACGAACATCGTTTCTTGACCAATCAAGTGATGGAAATAGATGTGGCAAGGGGAGCAACACTCAAATTATATGACCTTGAAGAGTCAAGTCGGCAGACCTATTCAATGACAACAACTGTGGTGCGCCAAAGGGAAGAGAGCAATGTTCTGATCAATGCTTTGACGCTCAATAACGGGGTTACACGCAACAATTATTGGACTCGTTTCTTGGGTACTAAAGCCAAATTAACATTGGGAGGTCTGGCTATTGGTACCGACAGGCAACATATAGATAACTTCACACACATCGGACATATCAAGCCCGAATGCGAAACGGAAGAACTTTTTAAGTATGTGATGAACGATGATGCCGTGGGTGCTTTCGCAGGGCGTATTTACGTAGCTGCAAATGCTCAAAAGACAAATGCACAGCAAAGCAATCGCAACTTACTACTCTCTCCTACGGCTCGAGTATTCTCTAAACCGCAATTGGAGATTTATGCAGATGATGTGAAGTGTAGTCATGGTATGACCACGGGACAACTGAGCGAAGATGCGTTGTTTTATTTGCGTCAGCGTGGTATTTCCGAGCAGGAAGCTCGGACGATGCTGAGCATTGCCTTTACGGATGATGTGGTTAAATTGATAGAACTCCCCGCTCTTCGGGAGTCTATTGTCGATGTTATCACCTCTCGCTTTAATGGGGTTGAACCTCGTCATTGCAATAAGTATGGAAAGGTTTGTTTCTAATCCATATGAGATTTCATAAAGAACTATTCTTGAGTTGACCCAAGAAGTCAATAAAGAAGCGCCCCCAAGCAGATTTTCTTTGATCTACTCGGGGGCTTTTTTTAGATCCTCATTACAAGGATCTTTTACTCTTCAGCACGGAACATCGGATCCCATGGCGGCAACATTGTGGGCTTTTGCTCCAACAACTTACGAGCCGTATCGGTTAAATATTTCTTTTCCACAACGATGCGGAACGTATAGGCATCAAACCATTCATCGGTTATGATTAAATGCCCTTGGTGCCCTGAGGTGCTACCCCAACTGTTTTCCACCAACCATTTTGTCGGCTTCTCATTGGCATCCAAATCTACAGCCACCAGGGTCATGGCATGTGTAGAGCCACTATCACCCGATTGGATACGTTCTTTTTTGTCCATAGTTAGTTTTACTCCCAACAATGCCTCATAATCATTGTTGTTCAAGCTGAGAATTCCGTTTTTGCTATCCAATTCCTTACCTACGTCACAAGAGTAATACATCATCGTATTGTCTTTAATGGAAGCAATCGCCATAGCTTTCAATTCTTCAATTGGGAGATTGATATAAGTCCAGTTTTTCCCGTCATACATATGGCGGTCATACTCTATTTGATAGGTTTTGTAGAAAGGACGAGACGGGTCATTCATGAGCATAACATACTCTTGCCTTAGGTCTCTTCCCACAAATTCTTGATAGAAACTTTGAGGGGTATACTCTTTGGTGCTGATTGCTTTCCCTTCACTGTCCCTCAAGGTATAGGTAAACTTCGTTGGAGGCTCACCTAAATTCAAAACCAACAGTCTGTAAACCGATTGGAGAGTTTCAATCTTTTGCTTTTCCAATTGCTTTTCAGAAGCCCCCTTAGCCGCCGCTTCTCTAATTTTCATCCCTGCCTGACGCAGTAACTTGGCAATTGTATTTGAGAGTTTGTTTGTATTGTTGCTATTCGATGTTTCGGGCATCACCTCGGTAGGCACCAACCCATATTTTACCAAATTGTCCGAAACTCCCGTGAATTGCCCTCCATCGCTAATGGGATGAGCAAAAAGCCATGCCACGGTACGATCCTCTATCGGACTGCGGCGTGTGTCAATGATGCCTTGGAGGAATAGGTTCGATTTCTCCAACTGATCCCAAAAGAACGAGTAATTATGAGAGAAAAAGAATTCTCCGGTTTTGTGTTGATTGATTACATCTGCTCTCAACACATTTAGTCCTGTAAAGAGCCAGCAACGTCCACTGCTTTTCTGATCTGTTACTCCCTTGCTCTTTACTCGATGGGAAAATTGCCCATCGGGTTTGATTGTATTGGCTCCGTTTGTAAATGTCATACCATTGGCGAGTATGGCATTACGCAGAGCTCTCTCGGACGGAGAGTTGTCAAACCCTTGACGAATTGTTTTCAAGGCTTCTGTGTCTAAGCCTCCTTTACCTACGGTTTGCCCCCACAAAGATGGCATTGCCATTGAAGAACAAAGGGCAAAAGCAATAGCTACAGTTTGTTTCTTCATAAATTAATTGTTTATATATAGTATCTATTCTATCACGGCAAAACGTACAATTTGACTATTGGACGATTGCGGGTCATATACCATGACAACATATACTCCGGAAGCAAATCGCTCTCCGGAAGTTCTCCGTGCAGGGAAAGAGACTTCACTTCCCACAGCTGTGGATGAGTGTAGTAAGTTTCCATAGGAGTCGGTAACTTTTACTTCCATTCCCACTGTTAATCCCGTAATGGTTACGATGTCTGTATCTTCCGGTCGGAGAGGATTGGGATATACATGTATTTCGCTTTTCATCTCCTCTTTGCTCATCCCTCTATTACCGGTTTGATAGGTCATTAAACCAACAGGAGTGGAGATGTATAGAAGACCCGTGTTTGCATCTAAGCTGAGTGTCTTGATGTGATTGGACAGAAGGGGACTGTTACTTGTGGTGAAATGCTCCAGGATGGTTGTCCCATCTGCACTGAGTAAGTACAATCCGTCGTTTTCCGTACCCATCCACTTATTATTTATATTATCCACAGCCAACGCCACGATGGGGATATTGTCCAACACATAGTACAGATTAGGTTCTTTTCCCCCTACGGGACGAGAGGCAAGCGGGGCATTATTCGTGTTGCGTAGGATGCTTAGAGGGTTGGCTACTACCAATGGACCTTTATCCGTACCCAACCATAGAGCTCCGTTGTGGTCTTGTACCGCTGTGAAAATGGTTTGAGTGGCAATGTTTTTGCCCGATCGATCTACAAACTGAGGGATGTAGAGCATCTTATCATCACTTTGATTGTCGAGAGTACCTCCATTGTTCAGTACCAATATACCTTTTTGGGCATCTCCGCGCCGTGCGATGGTAACCCAAATATCACCATTACTCATGGGGTGTATTGTCCCAAAAGAATTAACATCAGTCAGTGATGGATGGTAGTACTTATGCCAAGTACCCTCCTTGCTTCTGTAAAGGATATTCTCTCGTACGGACCCTTGAGCCATCCAAAGTCCTCCACTTTTCCGATCAAACGCCAAGCTGCTGACACGCACGAAGTGTTCCTTGTCTTTGGAGTCGGGAAGAGCAGAAACCAGCTCGGGGGTATTGTGTTGCGAATAGTGCGCCGTGTAGGTATCGTTGTGAAACTCGAACAGCCCTTCTCCCCAGGAAGACACAAAAAAGTGATTTTTATCTGCCGGATCTACGGCTATGGATACAATATCATTGAAATAGGAATTACTCACCGGTGTAACTTCCCGTGGTGTGATATTGATCCACTTTTCGTTATCATAAATTTTAATCGTTCCCGGCAGCCAGTGTCTGTCGGAGCTTCGCCCTCCTCCAACTGCATAGAAACGACCTTGGGAAAATAGCGAATAATAGTAGTTATTATCCCATGGAGCGTTTTTATCCAACTGAAGATTGTGCTCAACCGTTGCACTTTGTTGTGCTAAAGACAACCCCACGAAACTGTATGCTGTGTTGTACCATACTTTATCGGCAGAAAGATTGCTTGCTGCGGAATATATCGGATTGGTATCCGTCGTTAAAAGAGTGTTTTTCAGCTCCTCATTTCGTTGGAAGATTTGCTTGTCGGAGACAAAATAGACTCCTTTTTGAGCAGAAAAAAGTCCTGTTACTTGCTCTGCAACGAGATGAGGGGCAGTACTCCCCTCTTCCAAACCTTGGATGGAAAGAGCAAAAAGCTGCCCTTTGTTGCCCAACACAAGAAGCTCATCGCCATTTATTGCGCACGAAACAATATCTGCATCTGAGAGAGGAAGTCGCATTTTCTTCCAATTGGATGGGTCTTGCAGGTTGTTTGTTTCATCGCCCAAGCAGAGTGTGTTTTCAGGCATTAAGGCATATATTTTTTCATCTCGAAAGAATGCGCTTAACACTTTTTTTCCGAGAAAATAGGTCGCTTCTATTCCTCCGCCTTGTAAATCCATTTTGGATATTCCGAAGCCTCCAACCAGATAAACTCGGTTTTTATTGGGTACAATTTGGGTGATTGTTTTGTCCGTGAGGCGAAGGTTTTCGTAAATGGCAGGGACATTTTTTACTTCGCCCTCTGCGGTAATAATGTCAATATTGCCTGTTTGATAGTAGACGACAAGGGAAGAAGTCGCTACGCTGTAACGAATGGCTGCAATGTGACTGTCCGAAAGTCCGTATTTCCGATCGATTAGCTGCGAAGCTACCTCTGTAAAAGTCCCGTTACTTCCCGATAAATTGTTACGATCCACAAAAAACAGCGACCCATCGCTCACCAAAAAAAGCCCATTGGGAGCATCCTCGATCTGTGAGTAATGGTTTTTGGAAAGAATAGAAGTCCACAAATAATTCTGCCCTCGAAGCAAGAGGCTCCCTGAAAAGAGGAAGAAAAGCAGGAATACAAGTTGTTTTTTCATAGTACACTATTCTCTAAAAAGTTTTTCAGTGCCATAACAGCCCTGTATCTATGGCTGATGTTGTTCTTTTCGTCGTCGGTCATCTCCGCAAAAGTTTTCTCTTTGCCCTCGGGTTTGAAGAGAGAGTCATAGCCAAAGCCTCGCTCTCCTCGTTCCTCTTGCATGATCTCTCCTTCCACAATCCCCTCGAAAAGATGCTCATTGCCATGAGGATCAATGTAGGCTATCACTGTGCGAAAACGAGCTTTACGAGGTGTCGGAAAGGCGGACAATTCTTGCAACAAACGGCTGCGATTGGCTTTGTCGTCATGCTCTGAAGAGGCATAACGGGCAGAATGCACTCCGGGGGCACCATCCAAAAGATCCACTTCCAAGCCTGTGTCATCGGCAAAGCAAGGAGCATGCAACAATTGGTATAAAGCTCTCGCCTTAATCAGGGCATTGCCTTCTAAAGTATCAGCATTCTCTTCCGGATCGCTAACCACCCCCATTTCTTTCTGTGAAACAACCTCATAGAGGGGAAAAAGTATTTGAGCCACCTCTCCCACCTTGTGGGCATTGTTGGAAGCGAATATGAGTTTTTGCATTACTTTTGCTTGCTGTTTAATACGACTTTGTCTACAAATTTAGCAAGATGAAAGATATAATCCAAGTGCAAGAGCTTTGCAGCTCTCTCCCCGAGGTAACCGAAGGTTTTCCCTTCGATGATAAGACTCTCGTTTTTAAGGTTATGGATAAAATCTTTGCCGTTATTCCTTTGGATGAAGACGAAGAGCAGATCGGATTGAAATTCGATCCCGATCTATTGCTCAAGTTACGCAGCCGCTATGATGCCATAGCCCCCATATCCTACTTTGACAATAGGCATTGGAGTACGGTATTGCTGCAAAGGGATATATCCCCCTCGCTGGTTGAGCAGTTGATCAAACACTCTTATCTGTGTGTCGTTAAGAAACTCCCCAAGCGCACTCTCAAAGAAAAACCGCAAATGCTTTCCATCGAAGATGCCATCATTGAACTTTAATCCTCTCACTCCTCCCGAAAATATAGTCATAGAGAGCACCTATGACTATATTTTTTCTTTGGCGGAAAAATATCCTTCTCTCCCCTCCGGGACAATGCTCTCCATAGACTTTCAAAGTAAGGGAAGAGGTCAGCAAGGGAACAGTTGGCATGCCTCAAAAGGGTTGAATTTGATCCCCTCTTTTCTCGTTCGTTATCCGCACCTTGCTCCCGAGCATGGGTTCCGAGTTTCCATGCTGACCGCATTGGCTATTGTAGACGCTTTACGGAGCTTAGTACCCCATCCGTCATTACTTGCCATCAAATGGCCCAATGATATTTACTACAATGGGGCTAAAATAGCAGGGATATTGATCGGACATTCCATACAAGGGCACTTCATACAATTTTCGGTTGTAGGCATCGGATTGAACGTCAATGAAGAGAGCTTTCCTGCTCATATTCCCCATCCTACCTCCTTACGACTTATCAACCACCGTGTGTTGAATGTAGATGAAGTGCAAAGCGAACTCCTGAAAAAACTTGCTCTTCGTCTGCCTTTGACCGAAAATTCTCTTTGGACGACTTCTCTCCTTGACGAGTATTGTGCCCTATTGTATCAAAGGGGGGCTTGGCACAACTACCGAGACTTACGCTCGGGTGAAGTTTTCTCGGGGAAAATCGAAACCGTTTCCGAAGAGGGATGGCTAAGGATCCTTCACTCCGACGGAAGGCTGTTGTCATTTGCCTTTAAGGAGATCAGTTACCAAGCGTAACGGATTCTTTTTTTGCCCTTTTGCAGTCAAATGTACAAAGTGTTGATACAGAGAACTTTTTTGTATGCATTCAAATTCTTGTTTGTATGCATACAAAATTCGGTTTCATTGCATTCAAAATGCAAATTGAATGCATTCAATCTTTTCGTCAATAGTGATTAAAAATAGCGATGGTAAGAAAGATGTTTGTACAGTTTCCCAAAAAGTAGTACCTTCGCAGGCGGATTGAAAAAATCTTGGTCAGGTAGCTCAGCTGGATAGAGCAACTGCCTTCTAAGCAGTCGGTCTCGGGTTCGAATCCCGACCTGATCACTTCTTTTCCTTTTGTGCATGAGCTTTTTTCTTCGTCTCTGTGCGCACCTAATATCCCCTTTGAGTCTTCACTTTGCTTTTCTTTTCCTAATTAGTGGAGAAATGGAATGGGTATGTTGATTTCTTATAAAGGTGGTATTTCGGAAAAAATAGTAGGCACTTGTATCGAGAAGTATTACCCTCAGAAGGAGAGGGGGGCACTCGCTGTGGCAAAACTCCGCGATGTGTTGGGTAAGGTTTACCTATTCACCACCCTCTTTACCCATCGCTTGTCATTAAAAAGTTTACTCAAAAGAGCGGTGAAGGTATTGTCTCAGAATTAGGATTTTATCGCAGAGAGAACAAAAGCATCCCTCACTTAGAGGCAAAAAAATCTCCCTTTTGACACCCTATTTTCCAACGAAAAGGAGTATGCCAAAAGGGAGAAAATGTTTGGTAATAACTTGACAATCAGTTTTTATTGCTTGAAAAAGTCTCTGCTCGATCCTTGAGCTTGCGGTAAAACGAGCATATCTGCCAAACAAACATGCTCGGGCAAACGGAGAGCTGCTTCGATACAAGCGGCAATATCATCGCCTGTCAAAGGGGTGTAGCCCTTATAAACATTTTCAGCTCGGGCACTGTCTTGATGAAAACGTACCAAAGAAAATTCCGTTTCCACGGCACCCGGAGCTACTTGTGTTACCTTTATCCCATGTGGATTCATGTCAATGCGCATCGCTTTTGAGAGGGCATCCACAGCGTGTTTGGTGGCACAATATACATTTCCATTAGGGTAAACTTCCCGACCTGCGATCGATCCGATATTGAAAATGTGTCCTTTGCCGCGCTCTATCATCAAGGGAGCCACGACACGCGTTACGTACAACAATCCTTTGAGATTGGTGTCGATCATTTGCTCCCAATCGGAGAGAAGTCCCTCTTGTATGGGCTCCAATCCGGCTGCCAATCCTGCGTTATTGATGAGTACTTCGATTCCTCTCCACGCTTCAGGCAGATTGCCCAAGGCTTGTTCCACTTCTCGATTACTACGTACATCGAATGCCAAAGGTAAAGTCTCCATACCGCTTTCTTCTGTGATCGAACGGGCAATTGCTTCCAATCGTTCCGCTCTACGCCCCGTGATGATTACTTTGTAGCCCATCTTTGCCAGACGAAAAGCCGTGGCACGTCCTATGCCTGATGTTGCTCCCGTTACAAGAGCCGTCGGGATCTCCTTTGTTGTCATCATAAATCCTTTTCAATTATTGATTTTAAGAGTTTGTTTTCATTTTTGCTTCCCATGCGATGGCAGCCGCTCCCAAGACAGCCGAATCGGCCTCCGGCAAGGAAGAAAAGAGAAGTTTGGGCGGAGTGTACACCTTCAATAGATTGGCGTGGAAAGCCTCTTGCACGGGCTTCATCAACAAATCCCCTGCGGAAGCCAATCCTCCGAAGAGTATAATTGCCTCGGGGCTGGAGAACGTAACAAAGTCTGCCAAAGTTTCGCCCAATACCTTACCCGTGAAGTTGAAAATATCTATCGCTATAATATCCCCCTGAACGGCGGCATCGAAAATATCTTTCGACGTAAGGCTTTCTCGCTCTATTCCTCTTAATATACTGGGTTCCGAACGAGCATCCAAAAACTCATAGGCAGAGCGCACAATTCCTGTGGCTGAACAATAGGTTTCCAAGCAACCATTCCTTCCGCAACCACACTTACGCCCATTGCGTCGCACGATAAAGTGCCCCAACTCTCCCGCTAAACTGTCTGCTCCGTAAACGATCTTTTCATTGATTACAATGCCGCTACCGACACCTGTTCCCAGGGTTATCATTATAAAATCTTTCAAGCCTTTGGCAGCTCCGTACATCATCTCTCCGATGGCAGCTGCTTTGGCATCGTTGGTCAGAATGGTAGGCAGATGCAATCGCTCCGAAAGCATTTCCACGATAGGCAAAGGCTTTTTCCACATTAAATTGGAAGCAAAGTCTATGGTTCCCGTATAATAATTGCCATTGGGAGCACCTATCCCCACGGAACGTACCTCTCCCGTGAGCCCATTTTTCTCGACCAATTGAGATATTCTACCTGCCAAGTGGTTGATAAACGCTTCGGCATCTTCGCCATGTTTCTGAGTTTTTATAGAGTCTACGGCTATAATGGAGCCTCGGGCATCAACTATCCCGAAAACGGTATTCGTACCTCCGACATCCACGCCTATGACATATGATTTGGTCATATCCTATACTTTTATCTATTAGACGGGAAACAAAGGTAAGCAATAATAGCGATTATTACATATTTTTCTTCCTTCAAATGAGTTAGCGAGAAAGAGATGAAAAAAGCATTGGAATAAGGCATATATTTGTCAATTAACCATCGGATATGTTATTTAATTCCTCAAGAAGGAGGGTCTTTTTCTTATTAATTTTGCAGAATAAGACGATGATTTTGACGTAGAAAGGAATAAATCGAAAGCCTCTCTTGCTTTCTACATAATATAATTCTACCTTTGCAACGATTAGACCGAGGTGCCTAATCATTCTTAGGGGTGCTCTTATGACAAATTTTGTCTTAGGGCTGAGAAATACCCTTGACCTGATCCGGGTAATGCCGGCGTAGGCAAAGAAGTTCTCCTTTCGGATGCTGCATTCTGCGCATAACTCCGTTCCCCATAATAAGATTGATAGGGTTTCTTCGTTTGAAATGTCTTCCTAATTTGGGAAGATTTTGGGAAATAAATAAGTTGAAACAATGCAGATAGAACTCAATCACAAAATCAAATCGGTACCTGATAATACCACCCTCGTGTCCCTTTTGTTTTCCGAGCATATAGAGGGGGAATACGTTGCGGTGGCAATCAATCAAGAGATCATCAAACGAGACAATTGGGAAAAGACCTTCTTAAAAGAGGGTGATAAAGTGCTTGTCATAGGTGCCGTTAAAGGTGGATGAGCGCATTTCGTATAAATCGAAACTATAACGAGAATAAATAAAACTACATAGGAAACAAATATGAGAGCAAAAGATCAAACAGAAAATTTATCCATATCCACAGGAGCTTTGCCCGGGAGTACCAAGATATACGTTCCCGGCTCCATTCATGACATAAAGGTGGCAATGCGACGCATAGACCTCTCGCCCACCATTGACGAAAATGGAGTAAAAAGAGAGAACGAATCTGTGGTGGTGTATGATACATCGGGACCCTATACAGACCCGGATCACGAGACCAATCTCCATAAGGGGCTTCCCAAACTTCGTCAATCATGGATCGAACAGAGAGGAGATACACAACGTTTGGAACAACTCTCCTCCGAATATGGCCGCATACGCAGAGCAGACACTTCATTGGATCACCTTCGCTTTGAACATATCGAAGACCATCCCCTTGTGGCTGCTCCCGGAAAATGTGTTACACAATTAGCTTATGCAAGGGCAGGTATCATCACTCCGGAGATGGAATATGTGGCAATTCGAGAAAATCAACTCTGCGATCAAATCAAAGAAAACTACAAAAAGGAGAGAGGCGAATCCTTTGGAGCGCACTTACCCGATCTAATAACCCCTGAGTTTGTTCGTGCAGAAATTGCTGCCGGAAGGGCTATTCTTCCTGCCAATATCAATCACCCTGAGTGCGAACCCATGATTATCGGGCGCAACTTCCTTGTAAAAATCAATGCCAACATAGGTAATTCGCCGATAACCAGCTCCATCCAAGAGGAAGTGGAAAAAGCCGTGTGGGCAACTCGTTGGGGTGCAGATACTATTATGGACCTATCCACGGGACGCAATATCCATGAAACTCGAGAGTGGATCGTGCGTAACTCACCCGTGCCTGTGGGTACCGTGCCTCTCTACCAAGCTCTGGAGAAAGTAAAGGGGAAAGTGGAAGATCTCACATGGGACATCTACCGAGATACCCTTATAGAGCAAGCGGAACAAGGGGTGGACTATTTCACCATTCATGCAGGTCTCCGATGGCAATTCGTACCTCTTACCATGAACCGCCTTACGGGCATCGTTTCAAGAGGGGGAGCCATTATGGCAAGTTGGTGCACTACCCACAAAAAAGAAAGCTTCCTATACGAGCATTTTGAGGAAATTTGCGAAATCCTTGCCCGATATGATGTTGCCGTTTCCATAGGAGATGGACTCCGACCGGGTTCTATTGCCGATGCCAACGATGAAGCTCAATTTGCAGAGCTACGTACTTTGGGAGAGTTGGCAGCAATTGCAGACAAGCACAATGTGCAGGTAATCATAGAAGGACCGGGACATGTGCCCATGCATAAAATTAAGGAGAATATGGATCTTCAGCTGAGTCTGTGCAACGAAGCCCCGTTCTACACATTAGGTCCTCTGGTTACCGATATTGCGCCCGGGTATGACCACATTACCTCTGCCATCGGAGCCACATTAATCGGCTGGTATGGTACTTCCATGCTTTGCTATGTAACCCGCAAGGAGCATCTTGGCTTACCCAATAGAGATGATGTGAAAGAGGGTGTGGTAACCTACAAGTTGGCTGCCCATGCTGCCGATTTGGCAAAGGGACACCCGGCAGCTTATTTTAGAGACTATGCCATGAGCAAGGCTCGTTATGAATTCCGTTGGCGTGATCAATTCCACTTGGCTTTGGATAGCGAAACAGCACTCAAGTTTCACGATGAAACACTTCCCTCAGAAGGACACAAAACGGCACACTTCTGTTCTATGTGTGGAGAGCATTTTTGCTCGATGAGAGCTTCTCAAAAGCTCCAAAAGCGTGTTCTTTCTGAAGAATAAATCTATGGTATGAACCACTATGCTTATTGTCATTACCCCTCCTAACGCCACGCCCCAAGAGGTGGCTCGCTATAATCGTCTTTTTCGCTTGGGTTTGCATACGTTGCACCTGCGTCTTCCTCATGCTTCGCGTGAAGAATATGCAGCCTGTATTCGAGCCATAGACCCTGCTTTTAGACAAAGAGTTATCCTATGTGATCACTTCGATTTGGGAGAAACAACGGGAACAGGAGGAGTACATTTGCGACAAGAGTATATAGATCAGTGGAGGCAATGGCAAGGCATAAATCGGGGAAGAATTTCCGTTTCTGCACATTCGGTCGAAGAGCTGCAACAGCTCCCCTTTACTCCGACTTATGCTTTGCTAAGCCCCTTGTTCGATAGTATTTCTAAACCCAACTATTTGGGGACATTGGATCGGGAAGCGTGTAAATCGGTGTTGCCCACTCTTCCTTTTCCCGTTTTGGCGTTGGGGGGGATTACTTCGGAAAAGTACCAAGAAGCCCTGAGTTATGGCTTTTATGGAGTTGCAGTATTGGGTGAATTTGCCTTTGCCGGAGAATACATCGAGGAGGTTTTCTTACGTTATCCTCAGCCCAAAGTGCTTTCGGTGGCAGGACATGACCCCTCTTCAGGAGCCGGAATTGCCGCAGATATTCGGAGCATCGAGTATAATGATGCCTATCCCCTATCTGTATGTTCCGCTCTGACCATACAACATGAGGAGGAGTTTATTTCTGCTATTCCTGTTGAAGAAAACACAGCTCTGAAACATCTTTTAACACAACACCGACCTGCTGCTTGTAAAATAGGAATGATCTCATCTTTGCGGCAAGGTGTCAATATCGCCCGAACACTTCGCAACAAAGGTATTAAGCATATTGTTTGGGACCCTATTCTTAAGGCAACAGCATCTGACAATGCTTTGCACGATACGATTGCTTTCGGAGAGTTAAAAGAATTTCTCTCTTTGGTTACTCTCGTCACCCCCAATTACACAGAAGCACAACAACTATTTTCCACAACAGATCCGATAGAACTTTCTTTGCTTGCTTCTGAATACCAAACATATATCTTACTCAAGGGAGGGCATGATACCCATTCAAAAAACATCTCTACCGACTTGTTATTTTCACCTGATGGAGCAATGGCTCGCTACGCAGTGCCCCGAACGCCATTCGATAAGCATGGAACGGGATGCGTATTGTCTGCAACCATAACCACCCTATTGGCACATGGATACGATCTTCCATCTGCGTGCAGATGGGCGCAATGGCAGACGGATGCCTACCGACGTTCCGGCAACAGCTTATTAGGAACCTATAAGCCGAAAGAAGCAATCGAAAAAAGAAGTCGTCTAAGCGCCTGCCGTCTGCAATACATTACCGATAGTCTTGACCTGGAGGTGATGTTGGATAAGGCTAAGAAGGCTCTGGATGGGGGAATACGATGGATACAACTACGCATGAAAGAGGTGCCTTCATCTCAACGATTGGAAGCAGCCTTTGCTTTGAAAGATTTAATGCGAAACTACCTTGGAGCAACGTTGATTATCAATGATGATTTA
>JBGZIN010000017.1:0-30685 GCA_041848345.1 Porphyromonas sp. | reverse complement strand
TCAGATCATTATCGGGAACAGAAACGGAACCGAGCTGATGAATACAGAGCTTGGCGACTATGCAATCAGATCATTATCGGGAACAGAAACGGAACCGAGCAGATGAACAAGGATGCGATAGCAGACTGAAAAAGAGTTTTTCCAAAGGACAGTTTGAAGGGAACGAAGCTACTTGAAGAGTTGGATTTTCACGAAAAGAAGAACTTTCTAAAGAAAAAACTCCCCCACCCCAAAGGGTGAAGGAGTAATAGATTCAACCTATTTTCCTCACAGGAAAATAGGTGAGATGAAATTTGTTTTAACGACCGGATTTTGCCAATTCGGCACGAAGTTTTTCAGTGAGAATGGGCACAATCTTATGCAAATCTCCCACTACACCAAGATCTGCAACTTGGAAGATAGGAGCAAACTTATCCTTATTGATAGCGATGATGTAGTCAGACTCTTCCATACCGGCAAGGTGTTGGATGGCACCTGAAATACCCACTGCGAAATAAAGATCGGGACGAACAGTCTTACCCGTTTGCCCAACTTGGCGATCATGTCCCATAATGCCGGCATCCACCATGGCACGAGAAGATGATACTTCTGCCTTCAAAACCTCTGCCAATGCAGAAAGTTTAACGAAACCATCCTGAGTACCAACTCCACGACCACCCGAAACGAGCACGTTGGCTTCTGTAATGTCCACAAGGTTTTTCTCCTCACGTTCCTTGCGAACAAGGCGCACACGACACTTAGAAGTATCGAAAGCAACCTTTACAGCCTCTACCTCACCCGTTCTTGACGGATCGCTTTCTTTGCGACGCATAACACCGGGACGCACGGTAGACATCTGAGGACGATGATCTTTACAGATGATTGTCGCCATCAAGTTACCTCCGAAAGCGGGACGTGTCATGAGCAAATTGCGCTCTTCGTTGATCTCCAACGAAGTACAGTCTGCCGTCAAACCTGTGCGCATACGAGCCGAAAGGCGAGGACCTAAGTCGCGACCTATGGTTGTTGCACCCAACAAGAATATCTCGGGCTTGTAGGTATCGAGAATGTGAGTTACAGCTTGTGTGTATTGCTCTGTAACGTAGTCTTTGAGAAGCTCATCATCCACAACCAAAACTCTGTCTGCTCCGGCAGCGATAAGTTCTTGTGTGAGATGCCCCACCTGATAACCACAGAGCACGGCTGTTACCTTCTCTCCGATAGAATCTGCCAATTCGCGAGCTTTACCGATAAGTTCAAAAGCGACGTTTTGTACCACACCTTCGCGTTGCTCGGCGAAAACCTGTATTCCTCTATATTGTTCCTTGTTCATAATAGCATCAGATGATAAATTTCTCTTTCAATTTGGCAACAATGATGTCAGCAGCTTCCTCGGGAGTAATTTCTTCGTGGAGAGTTCCCATAGCTTTGGCTCCCTTTGTGAATGATTTTTTCACGCTCGTGGGAGAACCTTTCAAACCGAGACGATCGGGATCTGTCGGGAAGCTATCTGCATTCCAAACAGTTATTTCCTTGGCATAAGTCTCCATGATACCGCGCACATTCATGTAACGAGGCTCATAGGCAGAAGCCAAGAAAGTGAGCATACAAGGCAACTCTACTTCGAGTACTTCATGACCTTCCTCCACGTTACGACGAACAGTAAGTTTCTTACTTCCATCAAACTCAACGTCCTCTACATAAGTAACTTGAGGCAAATCGAGTTGCTCTGCAATTTGAGGACCCACCTGTGCAGTATCTCCGTCGATCGCTTGACGACCGGCAAGAATAATGTCATACTCCACAGACTTGAGAGCTTGAGAAATGGTATAACTTGTAGCGAGCGTGTCTGCCCCTCCGAAACGACGGTCAGAAACCAAGATACCCTTATCCACTCCCATGGCAAAAGCCTCACGGATGATTGCCTCTGCTTGAGGAGGACCCATGGTTATACAAGTAATCTCTGCTCCGAATTTATCTTTGAAAAGAAGAGCTTGCTCCAAAGCTCCCTTATCATCGGGATTCATAATACTGGGCACTCCATCACGGATAAGAGTTCCTTTTACCGGGTCGAGCTTAATTTCAGTTGTATCGGGTACTTGCTTGATACAAACAACTATTTTCAACATCTATATATCCTCCTTATTTTTTTAACAAGTTTGCAGAGATAACCAAACGTTGTACTTCGCTCGTACCTTCGTAAATCTCCGTAATCTTCGCATCACGCATCATACGCTCTACCGGGTATTCACGTGTATAACCATATCCTCCGTGGAATTGAACCGCTTTTGTGGTCATTTCCATGGCGGTCTCTGCGCAGAAAAGTTTTGCTTCGGCAGCATCTACGGAATAGGGCAAGCCGTTATCTTTCTTCCAAGAAGCACGACGCACCAAGAGAGAGGCACAGTCGATACGTGTTTGTAGGTCTGCCAATTGGAATTGTGTGTTTTGGAATTGAGCAATGCTACGACCAAATTGCTTGCGTTCTTTAGTGTACTTCACCGTTTCGTCCATGGCACCACGTGCGATCCCGAGCGCTTGAGAAGCAATTCCGATACGCCCTCCGTCGAGAGTCTTCATCGCAATCTTAAATCCGCCACCGATCTTACCTAACAGATTCTCTTTGGGCACGATGCAGTTCTCCATAATCAACTCGCAAGTTGCAGAACCGCGGATCCCCATCTTCAACTCCTTCTTACCAACGCTGAAACCGGGCATATCCTTCTCTACGATGAACGCCGTAATACCATGGTTACCAAGGCTCTTGTCGGTCATTGCAAAGATGATATATACGTGGGCATACTCTGCATTGGTAATAAATATCTTGTTACCATTGAGCACCCAGTGGTCTCCTGCATCCACAGCCGTTGTCTGCTGCGCCGAAGCATCCGTTCCGGCATTGGGTTCCGTAAGACCAAAAGCCCCGATCCACTCTCCCGAAGCCAATTTGGGAAGATATTTCATCTTTTGCTCCTCGGTACCGTGCTCCATAATGGGAGCCGTACAAAGAGAAGTATGTGCAGAAACCACTACGCCGGTAGTAGCACACACACGGCTGAGTTCTTCCACTGCCATTGAATACATTTGGTTTGTACCTCCGGCTCCTCCGTATTGTGTAGGAACGGGAATACCCATAATACCCAACTTGGCCATTTTTCTCACAGTTTCGATGGGGAAGCGTTCTTGTTCATCGATTTCTGCAGCCAAAGGCTTTACTTCCTTTTCTGCAAAAGCGGTGATCATCTGCAAGAACAGCTGCTCTTGTGGAGTTTGCGAAAAATCCATAGTTATATATTTCGATTAATAATAATATTTCCTACGTCCGTGGATAGGGGCGTAATTCTACCCATATCAGGTGCAAAGATAATATAAGGTTGATTAGTTACAAACACTATAACTGTTATTTTGCAACGGAAAATCTCTATTTGCTTTTCGGCATCATGCAACCAACGTTGTTCTCTGTCTCTTGGCAGCTATTCACCCTGCGCGTAGCGAAGAAAAATTTGAATGCATTCAAATGGAAATTTGTATGCATATAAAATCGAATTTGTATGCATTCATTTCGGAGTTTGTATGCATACAAACTTTTTCTCCATTTGCATCAAAGATTGCGGATGAACGCCAACAAGGATTAAACAACTCACTTAGAAGAGGTTATCAAAACGTCTTGCAACTCAGACACACGATCGAAGAGAGCTTTTACGTAAGAGCATTCGGGACGAATGCAAAAGCTTTCACTGCGAGCATAAGCAACGACGGCATCCACCAACAAACGCCCCACTCCTTGACCCTGAAAGCCCTCCTCAACCGTTGTGTGCTCTACCACCAAGCAGTCCTCTCCCTCCTTTTTATAGGTCAATTCGCCTGCTTTTTTTCCTTCACGCCTCACTTGAAAAGCTCCGCTATCCTGCTCTGTGGTGTGCAGTACTTCAAAATTTTGTTCCATCTCCATATCCTGCGTTTTTTGTCTATGTGGGAACAAAAGTAGTATTCCTCATGCAACAAATACAACACAGAGCAATCTACTCAGAACCATTTTATCCGAAACAACGAGATTTTGCAAAAGTAAAAGTTTTGCATTCTAATGTGTATCTTTGCAGAGAGGGTGTGTGGGCATTGCCGTCTGCCTCCCCCATAGAGAAGTCAAAGAACAACATAAAATGAGATTTTCGCTCCACAGAGTTCTGCGTTTGCTCCTAATTGCGATAGTTCTCCCATGCTCGACGAGCGGAGGAGCAGCTCAATCCATCGGCAAGTGGATTGCTCCCTTTGCGGAACAACTCTTCCCTCTGTTTTCCGAGGAGGACCGTACGCTTTTGTTGAGTACTCCCTCGGAAGAGACGACAATAACCGACTTGTTGGGGACTGCTTGGAGTGTAAAGAGGAGTACACAGCGATACATTTGCCTCGCATCGGACAGCACCATCACGGAAGAGTTGGCTCTGTTGCCCCATAAAAAAGGATATATCCTCTGCCATTTGCGCACATTGAGAACGCCTACTCACATAAGCCTGCTCTCTTTTCGCAACAAAGAGGGGGCGATTATAGCCAACGGGGAATTTCTCCCATCGGTGGACGGCAGCAACTTTCTCCTCCCATCGGTGGAAAAGACGGGACATGCCTATCGTTCCGTGGAGCAACTCCTCTCTCAACTCCCCATGCGCTATGTTTTATCTGCCGAAAAACAGACTTTGCAGCTGTATCCGGAATACACATCGCATGCCACGGAAGAGCAAAAAGCAATACTCAAACAGTTGCTCGCCCCCACGCCTATCGTACTCGAATGGAGCAAGAAAGGGTTTATTCCGAAGCAATAAACTACGACACGACAATTCATTTATTGACCCTATAAGTTCACTCAACAACGGTAATGCTTGATAAGAAAAACATCAAACTTTTACTCATAGTCACAGCTGTGATGGCACTACTGCTCTCAATAGGAGGCTATCTGCTACAAAGAGAGAGGAAACAGCTGCAAACAGAGAAAGAGGCTTTTGTTGCCCTTGAAAAGAGTAAAATGGAGGACGAATTGACCGAACTGCAAGCCGAATACGGCCTCCAAGTGGAAAAAATCCGCACAGGAAGTGGCTATGGAGAGCAATATATGCACCTCTCAAGCGACTCGCTTTTGGAGCAATTAGGTACGGAAAGAGCCAAAATAGAGCGTCTTTCTGAAGAACTCAGAGCGGTAAAAGCAGCCGATGCCAAGCGTATTGGCGAACTTTCCAAAGAGGTACAAACCCTGCGCAAAGTGCTCAAAAGCTATGTAAGTCAGGTAGATTCGCTGCAAAGGCTCAACACGCAACTCACGGAAGAGAACCGACAAGTGAAAAGCAACATGGAAACCGTACGAGCAGAAGCCGAGCGGCTTCGCTCGGAAAAGAGCACGCTCACCCACCAAGTGGCACGTGCGGCACGCTTGGAGGCTCGGAACATTCGCTGTGTCACTTTGGATAAAAGAGGGAAAAAGAGTTCACGAATAGACCGCATAGAAACCGTACAAATAGACCTGACCATAGCCAAAAACATCACCGCAACACCCGGTGGTCGCACCATTTATGCGCGCATTCTCAATCCTAACGATCAACCCGTTGCCTCTTCCAATGGAGCTATTTTCTCCTATGAAGGATCGCAACTTCAAGCCACGCTCTCCAAATCGGTCGAATATGGAGGTGAAGAACTCCCCATCACGCTTTATTGGAACATCAACGAAACGCTCCTCAATGGCACGTATCGCATTCATCTCTTCGCCGATGGTGAAATGATTGGGTCCACATCCCTGACACTATAAAACAAGCAAAGTAGGTAGTAGCCCACAAAAAACAATAGAACAATGGAAGAAACAGTATTGGAGCAAGAAAACCCTTTCACCGAAGAGGATCTACAACAGCTGCACGAGCATGGTATAACCCCTGAGGAGGCTCTGCGACAAATTGCCCTCATGCGCTCCGGAAGTTTCTACCCGCATCTGGAGGGAAGTGCTTCTTTGGAGTATGGCGTGATCTCTGTTGCTTCGGAAGAGAAGCCTCTCTATCTGAGAGCTTGGGAAGAGTATTGCGCACATCCACAGCATAAAATACTCAAATTTGTCCCGGCTTCGGGTGCGGCAAGCCGTATGTTTCAAGAGCTTTATACGCTATTGTCTCTCCCCGAACCCATCGACAGGGAAACCTTAACTCCGGCACAACAATTCTTCTTTGAACACATCAACGATTTTCCCTTTTTCGGGGAGTTAAGTGAGGCTTGTTTGCGCAACGAATGGAGTCCGATCAGTAAGTTGATCAACAACGGACGTTATGCCACGATAGCCCAATCATTGCTTCTCAAAGAGGGGATGAATTACGGATCGCTACCCAAAGGATTGCTCCTATTCCATAAATACTCCGATAAGAAGGTGCGCACCGCAGCGGCAGAGCACCTCGTGGAAGCGGCTCTTTATACCAAAAACAGCGATGGGCACATCCATCTGCACTTCACCGTTTCTCCGGAGCATTTGGAGCTGTTCCGCAATCACTTGGAGCGCGCTCGCCAACGTGTCGAGGATTTGTACGGTGTGTTGTGCCACTACTCCCTAAGCATTCAAGAGCCGAGTAGCGACACATTGGCGATAGATGAGCATGGAATGCCATTCAGAACCTCTGAGGGAAAACTTTTACTCCGCCCGGGAGGACATGGAGCACTCATACACAACCTGAACGCCATCGAGGCAGACGTCATTTTCATCAAGAATATCGACAATGTGATACCCGATCATCTCAAAGGCAACACCATCCTTTACAAAAAACTTTTAGGTGGCGTTTTGGTCGTGGTGCGTGACAAAATATTCGAGTACATCAAACTTATCGAAAAGGGAAAAGCCAACCGTACTCAACTCGAAGAGATGGTTCTCTTCCTCCACAATACACTCTGCATAGAAATTCCCCAAAAAGAGATCCTGGGTGATAGAGAATTGAGCGATCGTATCTTGCATTTCTTAAATCGTCCCCTTCGTGTCTGCGGTATGGTACGCAACGAAGGAGAACCCGGTGGCGGACCCTACATTGTAAAAGAAGCAGACGGAACGACCTCGTTGCAGATACTAGAAAGCTCTCAAATAAACCTTGAGGACGAACGTTCTTTGGAGATTTGGAAAGCCGGTTCGTTCTTCAACCCCGTCGATATTGTCTGCTCCACCGTGGATCACAAAGGAGAGCATTTCGACCTGACCGCCTTTGTCAATGAGCGTACCTCCTTTTTATCACAAAAAAGTTATGAGGGCAAAAAGCTGACCACTTTGGAGCGTCCCGGGCTATGGAACGGCGCAATGGACCGATGGAACACGCTGTTTATAGAAGTTCCCGGCGATACATTTACCCCCGTAAAAACGGTCAATGATCTTCTTCGCCCCACTCATCAAGGGATTGTAATCAACGAGTAAACAAAACAATTAAAACTATATTCTTCGACAATATGAACACAAACAGCTCAATTTCAGAACGAATAGAGGCTCTCCGCACTGCGATGAAAGCCCGAAATATGCAGGCATACATCATCCCCAGCAGCGACGGACACTTGAGTGAATATACTCCTGCGCATTGGAAAAGCAGAAGTTGGATTTCCGGTTTTACCGGCTCGGCAGGGACAGTGGTTATCACACTTGACAAGGCGGGGTTGTGGACAGACTCTCGCTATTTCCTTCAAGGAGCTCAACAAATAGAGGGCACACCTTTGACCCTATTCAAAGAAGGTGTAAGCGGAGTGCCCACCATCGAAAAGTTTCTTGCTTCGGAATTGGCTAAAGGCTCCGTGGTAGGATGCGATGGCAATTGCTTCAGCCAAGCGGAGGTGGAGCGTATGGAAACGGCTCTTGCTCCTTTTGGCATAAGCTTAAATGCACAACATGACCTGATGGAACAGGCTTGGCAAGATCGTCCGACCATCCCCACCAAGGAATTCTTTGCACACCCGGAAAAGTATTCGGGCGAGACCACAAAGCAGCGCACGCAGCGCATCCTCAGCGAATTGCGTCCATTCGGAGCCAATGCCGTTGTGCTCACCATGTTGGATGAATTGGCTTGGGCATTCAACCTGAGAGGATCGGATGTGGAATGCAACCCCGTAGGTGTAGCGTATGGTTTTATCGGAGAAAAAGAGTCGGTACTCTTTACCATCGAGTCTAAAGTTTCGCCCGCCCTTAAAGAGGAGTTGAAGGCACAAGGTGTGCGTGTCGCTCCCTATGGAGAAGTATTTTCTTACCTGGCTCAGCTATCTGACGATACTTGTGTACTCATCGACAAGATGCGCATGACGCACAGTGTGTATCAATCCCTCTCCAAGGCGTGCAACAAAGTCTTCGCCACATCGGTGGTTACCCTTCTTAAATCTTACAAAAACGAAGCAGAGTTGGAGGGTGTACAACGCTCTATGCTGAGAGACGGTGTGGCTCTTACTCGCTTTTTCATTTGGTTGGAGAATACTTTGGAACAAGGTGCTACTCCCAGCGAGGTGGAAGTGGGCGAAAAGCTAACCGCATTCAGGGCAGCCGATCCTATGTACGTATGTGATAGTTTCGACACTATTTGCGGTTATCAAGACCATGGGGCCATCGTACACTACCGTGCGGAAGAGCCCACGGCACACAAAATCCAAAATGAAGGGGTGCTGCTCTTGGACAGTGGTGGACAATATCTCGATGGAACCACAGACATCACCCGCACCATTGCTCTCGGCAAAGCTGAACCCGATGCTCAGTTGAAACAGGATTATACACTTGTGCTTAAGGGACACATTGCCATTGCCACGGCACAGTTCCCCGAAGGAACTCGCGGCAATCAACTTGATATATTGGCACGTAAAGCTCTTTGGGATCAGGGTCTTTCCTACGGACATGGCACAGGACACGGAGTAGGCGTATTCCTCAACGTACACGAAGGACCTCAAAACATCCGTACAGACAACAATCCCACTCCCATGGCTGTGGGGACTTTCACCAGTAACGAACCGGGACTATACCGATCCGGGAAGTATGGCATCCGCATTGAAAATCTGATTGTTACCCGAGAAAAATGCCGTACCGAGTTTGGTACATTCTTGGGCTTTGAAACAATGACTCTATGCTTCTTAGACAATCGTTTGGTGGACAAGAGCCTGCTCACAGAAAAAGAAATGGCTTGGTACAACGAGTATCAAGAGCAAGTATATCAAGCAATCGCCCCGCTTCTCTCAACAGAAGAGGCTGCATGGTTGAGAAATAAAACAACAAAACTATAAATCCAATGGCGGGAAGTATCATATCCGTATGCGGATTTACCCCCCAAATCGGGGAAAATTGCTTTATAGCCGAGGGGGCACGCATCATTGGCGATGTAACAATAGGCGATAACAGCAGCGTGTGGTTCAATGCTGTGCTCCGAGGAGATGTAAACAGCATCAAAATCGGGAAAAGTTGCAACATCCAAGACGGGTGTGTATTGCACACACAATATAAAGTGTCTCATATCGAAATTGGAGACTTTGTGTCTGTGGGGCACAACGTGACATTGCACGGCACCATCATACATGATCATGCCCTCATCGGCATGGGATCCGTGCTCTTGGATGACGTCGTGGTGGGTGAAGGTGCCATTGTTGCCGCAGGATCTGTCGTACTTAAGGGAACCCAAATAGAACCCTATACCTTATATGGGGGGTATCCTGCCAAGTTTATTAAGAAGATTGATCCCGAGCAGTCGCACGCCATGAACCATACTACGGCACAACACTATGCGCACTACGCATCTTGGTATATGCACCCCGAACTTCATCCCGACAGAGAAATCCATGAAGAGTGATGAAGCTATCTCCCGGTAAAAATCGATAAATCTCTTATAGAAACAATGAAATTTTTTATTGACACTGCCAATTTGGCAAGCATTCGCGAGGCAAACGAATTAGGTGTTTTAGACGGAGTTACCACCAATCCATCCCTTATGGCAAAGGAGGGAATCAGTGGTGAAGAGGCATGCAAAGCGCACTATCTGAAAATTTGTGAGATCGTAGATGGCGATGTGAGTGCCGAAGTACTCAGCACAGAATTGCAAGAGATGCTCCGCGAAGGACGAGAACTGGCACGACTCCACCCCAATATAGTGGTGAAAGTACCTGCAACGGAGGATGGGATTAAAGCGGTGCGCCAATTCAGTAAGGAAGGTATTCGCACCAATTGTACTCTGATCTTCAACTTGGGTCAAGCACTATTGGCTGCCAAGGCAGGAGCCACATACGTCTCTCCCTTTGTAGGACGCATTGATGATATTAGTGGTCATGGTATGGGATTGATCCAACAAATCGTGGAAGTATTCCGCTACTATGGTTTCTCCACACAAGTATTGGCTGCCAGTATTCGCCACACACGCCATGTGATTGAGTGTTTGGAAGTAGGGGCAGATGTGGCAACTTGCCCGCTGAGTGCCATCAAAGGACTTTTGAAACATCCCTTAACAGACAATGGACTTGCCGCTTTCCTCGAAGATCAAAGACGAGTAGCGGAACAGAACAAATAAGGTATTGAAACTGTCTTCCTCCCCAAAAGCACAATTCTAAGTAGGGGCACAGTCGAAAAAAGTGATGAAAACATCCGAGGGGTATTACGCCTTCGGATGTTTTTTATTGAGGATAAGCCTCCTTTTCCCCCGGCAACCCTTTCCATAATAAACAAGTGTATGGCTCGAATTGACAAACGTTTTTTCTACTGTTTCAAACAACTTTCAGTAGATAGACAATAAGGGATATTCTCTTTTGAAAAACGAATTTAAGTGCCCATAAATCAAGCAAAAACGAAAGAAAAAGTCTCTCATTCGTTATCCTACCTAAATGCCATTATTTCTTAATCAAAATTGCCTACCATTGGGTATTTTAACATCTATTGGGGTATTCTACATTTGCAAACAACAATGGAATACACTATTATGACACAGATATTTGCAAAGGGTCCATAGCCTCTTTTCTTGAAGGCAAGAACCAATGTAATATAGGTCGGGCAGTAAGTTTTGAATACATCAAATTTGCCTCGACAACCTCGGACATTTCGTTTTCAATTGATAAAAACAGTACAAGAACTGATCCTAACCATGAATGTTTTCAAGAAAATAAAATCATACATGGGAAGTCGGAGTGTCCTGCTTCCCATATCCTTAGTTATCTCGGGGCTTAACGGACTTATTTCTCTGCTGCCCTTCATCTTCGTTTGGTTGATTATCCGTACCTTGCTTACCGATGCAAGTGCTTCGTACACCTCCATTGTATACACATATGCCTGGTGGGCTGTGGCGTGTGCCGTAATGGGCGTTGTACTCTACTTTATTGCTCTGTCTCTTTCGCATTTGACAGCCTTTCGGGTAGAAATCAATATGCGTAAAAAAGCCATGGAACACATCACTTGTATGCCTTTGGGATATTTTTCGCAAAGATTGAGTGGTAAATTGCGAAAGGTTATCGATGAAGATACTTCGCAAACCCATACCTTCATCGCCCATTTATTGCCCGACATTGTGGGTAGTGTAATGGCACCTGTCGGCGTTCTTATCTTGATTTTCATATTCGATTGGCGCCTGGGGGTAACTTGTATGCTCCCCATCATATTGGCAATGACTGCGATGTCGTCCATGCTAAACCCCAAGCGTAACAAATTTCAAAGAGAGTATCTTGATGCACAGGAGAAGATGAGCAGCGAGGCGGTCGAATATGTGCGGGGTATTCCTGTAGTGAAAGTATTCCAACAGACCGTATTTTCATTCAAACGCTTCTACGATAGCATTATTGAATACCGCAATTTGGTGTCTATGCACACTCTAAACTGGCGCAATCCGATGGCTTTCTACACAGTTTTCATCAACGGATTTGCTTTCTTTTTGGTACCTGCTGCCCTGTTGCTCATCAACAATTTGGGCGATCCGTATGGTATCATTGCCGACCTATTTCTTTACCTTCTCATTGCTCCCGTGCTTTCCTCTAACGTAATGAAACTCGCCTACTTGAGCCAAAATCTATTTCTTCTCAAAGAAGCATTGGGACGAGTCGAGGTACTCACAGCCGAGGCATCTTTGGTTGAGCCGGAACATCCACAAAGTCCCGTAACCCATGATATTACCTTTGAGCATGTAACATTTCGCTACCCCGATGCCCAACAAGATGCTGTTTGTGATGTTAGTTTCACCATACCGGAGGGAAAGACCTATGCCCTCGTGGGAGCTTCGGGAGGAGGAAAAAGTTCCATCGCCCGTCTCATTCCCCGTTTTTGGGATGTTACATCCGGCAGTGTACGCATTGGAGGAGTGGATGTGCGCCAAATAAAAAAGGAAGATTTGATGACGCGTGTTGCCTTTGTTTTCCAAAACACGAAGCTTTTCAAAATGTCCCTGCGGGGAAATCTTACTTACGGCAATCCCAATGCTTCTGAAGAAGATATTAAACATGCTCTCGAACTATCTCAGTCGCACACCATCGTAGACAATCTACCCAATAAACTGGAGACTATAATTGGATCCGAAGGTACTTATCTCTCGGGAGGAGAGCAGCAGCGCATAGCCCTTGCAAGAGCTTTGCTCAAAGACGCTCCTATTGTCATATTAGATGAGGCAACCGCCTTTTCAGACCCTGAGAATGAGCATCTCATACAACAGGCTTTGAAAGAATTGATGAGGCAAAAGACAACGTTGATGATAGCACACCGACTGGACAGTGTGCAACACGTCGATCAAATTTTAGTCATTGACGCAGGAAAAATTGTCGAGCAAGGCACACATAATGAATTGCTTCAACGAAAAGGTATATACAGCAATATGTGGGAAGAATACCAACGCTCAGTCACGTGGACTCTATGAGCATTCTACACCTGTTCCCAAAATGAAAATCGGAGGATAAACATTCTTTTCTTCTCCCCGATATGTTGTCAGGGTGGCGTTAGCAATGTTCTCCTCTTCCATAAACGGCTCCATTACTCAGATAACCCAAAGAGAGATACACAATTAAGATAATCGTATGATACGCTATTTTCAACACCGATTTGCACTTTCACGCCGAGGAGCCAAAGATCTCATCGGCGGCATTATTTGGTCTACCCTACTCAACATAGGGCTTATGCTGCCCGCCATATACACTTTCCTCTTTTTGGAGAGTTACTTGAAACATACCACAGAGTATGGCATCGGTTACTACATCGCCATGGCCATTGCTTTTATGGCTGTAATATTTATCATAGCCCTCTGCCAATATAAAAGTCTTTATACAAAAACGTACACGGAAAGTGCCAATCGGCGTATTTCATTGGCGGAAAAACTTCGTAAACTTCCTTTGGCTTTCTTCGGGGAGAAAAACCTTTCCGATCTAACCTCAACGATGATGGAAGACTGCACAATGCTTGAAACTATATTCTCGCACAGTGTACCTCAGTTTTTCGCTTCGTTGCTCAGTTTGTTGCTCATCTCCATCGGACTATTCTTTTACAATTGGCAACTATCGCTTGCACTTCTTTGGGTAGTTCCATTGGCAGGAATAATCCATCTCCTATCCAAGCGGCGGAACAAAGAAATTTTTTCCGAGAATTACCATATAAAGAGGGGTGTAACAGAACAAATACAAGAAGGTATAGAGGAAATACAAGAAATAAAGGCATATAATGGAGAGCAAAAGTATCTCCATCGCTTCGGGCTTCAACTTGCAGATTACGAGAAAAGTCTTATCAAAGGAGAGCTTTACACGGGGCTTTGGATCAATGCCTCTTTCATCGTGTTCAAATTGGGACTGGCATCAGTGATCATTGTAGGGGCTTGGTTATTGGGACAGGGGAGTATCGACCTCTTCACTTACCTTGTTTTTCTTCTCATTGGGTCGAGTATATTCAACCCTATTATGGAGGTTTTCAACAGCCTTGTGTTATTGCAATTTTTGGATGTCCGTATCAAAAGAGTGCGCGAAATGAACGAGATGCCCATACAAGAGGGCAAAACGGAGTGTATCATAAACTGCTTCGATATAGAGTTCAGGAATGTAAACTTTGCCTATAAGGAGGGACGGCAAGTACTTCACGAAGTTTCTTTTACTGCCCAACAAGGTGAAGTTACAGCATTAGTCGGACCCTCAGGCGGGGGGAAAAGTACCTCGGCGAAGTTAGCTGCTCGATTTTGGGATGCAGACGGAGGTCAAATTCTTCTCGGCGGAATAGATATTGCCACTATTGACCCGGAGACTCTGCTCCGCTACTACTCAGTTGTTTTTCAAGATGTACTCCTATTCAATGCTTCCGTGGCAGAGAATATCCGCATTGGTAAGCCCGATGCCACAGACCAAGAGATCAAACGTGTGGCTCGATTGGCACAATGCGACGAATTCATTGAACGCCTTCCCAATGGTTATGATACCCTCATCGGAGAAAATGGCGAAACACTCTCAGGGGGTGAGCGCCAACGCATCTCCATAGCCCGAGCTTTGCTCAAAAATGCCCCCATAGTGCTACTCGATGAGGCTACCGCCAGCATAGACGTAGAAAATGAGACTAAAATACAAGCAGGTATATCCGAGCTTATCAAAAACAAAACGGTAATCATTATCGCACACCGTATGCGTACAGTGATGAATGCGCATAAAATCGTCGTTCTCAAAGATGGCACCGTGATAGAGCAAGGGAGTCCAAGCGAACTTCTTTCTCTCAATGGTGAATTTGCCCACATGGCAAAAATCCAAAGCTGAGCAGCTAAGGTTTCTTATCAAGAAAAACACTTTCAATAGGAGAAAGAGCAGACTCTATCCGATGCGAAGAGTTTGCTCTTTCTCCATCTATACCGACCTTTCTTCTTCAGTAAAATCGACATTCTTCTTTTTCTTTTTGTCATCAATATCACATATGGCTCTAAAAACGCTCATTCAAAACAATAATAACAACTGAAAGGTGTGATACATTTTGATGGGTATTGGTAAATGATTAACTTTGCGTGGGTTTTATAGGTAGTTATGGTGCCACCCTACTGCCCATTAAACGCCGCTTGAAATACATATATTAGTCAAATTCAAAGGATACGACATGGATTTAATGCAAGAAATCTTTGCACGGGCGCGCGCCAACAAACAACGCATCGTGCTTCCCGAAGGGACTGAACCTCGCACCCTTCAAGCTGCAGACAGACTTTTAGCCGAAGAAGTGGCTCACTTAATTCTCATCGGAACTCCCGAAGAAATCAAAGCAAAAGCCGCCGAATTAGGCTTAAACAATATCGACAAAGCTGAAATCATCGACCCAATAAACCATCCTCGCAAGGAAGCCTATCGAGATCTCCTCATGGAACTACGCAAGTCGAAAGGTATGACACAGGAAGAAGCCGATCAACTTGTGGTTAATCCTCTCTATTTGGCTTGCCTTATGATCAAAGCAGGAGATGCCGACGGTGAGCTTGCAGGTGCACAAAACACCACGGGCAATGTGCTTCGCCCCGCTCTTCAACTTGTGAAAACAATGCCCGGGCTTAGCTGCGTAAGTGGTGCTTTTCTCCTCTTCACTCAAGCCAAACACATCGGTCGCGATGGACTTATCATTGTGGCAGACTGTGCTGTAACTCCCAATCCTACTGCAAAAGAACTCTCGGAAATAGCCGTTGCCTCTGCACAAACAGCACAAGCTATCGGTGGCATGGAACCTCGTGTTGCCATGTTGAGTTTCTCCACATTCGGTAGTGCAAAAGGCGAAATGGTGGAAAAAGTGGTAGAAGCCACACGTTTGGCAAAGGAACTGGCACCTCATCTGGCAATCGACGGCGAAATGCAAGCCGACGCTGCCCTTGTGGAGGCTGTGGCCAAACTTAAAGCCCCCAACAGCAAAGTCGCCGGACAAGCCAACGTTTTGGTATTCCCAACACTTGAAGTAGGTAACATTGCCTACAAGTTGGTGGAACGCCTCGGTGGTGCCACTGCCATCGGTCCCATCCTGCAAGGGATGGCAGCTCCAATTAATGACTTGAGTCGCGGATGCTCTGTCGATGATATATACAACATGGTGGCAATTACTGCCAATCAGGCCATTGCTGCAAAGAATAGTACCAAATAATTTAATCTACAAACAATTATGAATATACTCGTTTTGAACTGTGGTAGTTCATCCGTAAAGTATAAACTCATGGAAATGCCCGAAGCCAATGTTTTGGCACAAGGCGTCGTTGAGAAATTGGGGCTGGAAGACTCTTTCCTTAAATTCAAGCTCCCCAATGGCGAAAAAGTGGTTCTGGAAAAGCATATGCCCGAGCACACCGTAGCCATTGATTTCGTTCTTCAAACACTCACAAGCCAAGAGTATGGCTGCATCAAAAGTTTGAAAGAGATTGATGCTGTCGGACACCGTCTCGTACACGGAGGGGACAAATTCAGTAAAAGTGTTGTCATCACAGATGAAGTTGTGGCTAAAGTAACCGAGTGTATCGATCTTGCACCATTGCATAACCCACCTTCACTCAAAGGTATTGCTGCCGTTACGGAATTGATGCCCGGAGTACCTCAAGTGGGGGTATTCGACACCTCTTTCCAACAAACTATGCCCGAGCACGCTTATATGTATGCTCTGCCCTATGAATACTATGAGAAGTATGGTGTGCGTCGCTATGGCTTCCACGGAACAAGCCATCGTTACGTAAGCCAACGTGCTTGCGAATTTTTGGGTCTCGACTTCAAAAAGACACGTATCATTACAGCGCATATCGGTAATGGAGCATCCATCTCTGCCATTAAGAATGGAGCATGCATCGACACCTCTCTCGGTTTGACTCCAACAGAGGGGCTTATCATGGGCACGCGATGCGGTGATGTAGACCCGGGAGCTTTGGTATTCATTGGAGAAAAAGAAAAAATGTCCTACGCAGATCTTTCCAACATGATCAATAAAAAGAGTGGTGTGTTGGGAATTAGCGGAGTTTCTTCAGATATGCGTGAAATAGAAGATGCCATTGCCCAAGGACACGAAAGAGCCAAGCTCGCTCTGAAAATGTATGACTACCGCATTAAGAAATACGTCGGAGCTCTTGCTGCTGCAATGGGCGGAGTAGATGTAGTTGTATTCACCGGAGGGGTTGGTGAAAATCAAACCACAACTCGCGAATATGTATGTAGCGATATGGAATACATGGGTATGAAGATTGATGCTGCCCTCAATGCCAAAATACGCGGTGAGGAATGCCTCCTCAGTACAGAGGACAGTAAGGTAAAAATTGTGGTTATTCCCACAGATGAAGAGAAGATGATTGCCCTTGACACGCTCGAGCTCATCAAGAAGTAATCTTCCTCTTTGACATATTGTGACTCCTGCTCTTTCTTTTTGGAAAGAGCAGGAGTTTTTTATAGTATAAGAAAAACTCTCTCTTATAACAGCTACCATGATCGATAGATATTTTAGCTATGTGCAGGGTTCCTAACGAAAATTGCATTCTACTTCGTCTTTTAGTCGTAACTTTGTGGTGGTGCATTGTTTGCATCGGTATCTATTTTTTAAGAGCAAGGATAACACTTAAGAAACACTTTATATGATTAGCTATTTCCCCTCCGCAGAGCGTTCTCTTTTCGTTGTAGAGCATAAAATGCCTTTTACAGACGAAGAAATCAAGCGACTCAATTGGCTTTTTGGGCTCCAACAAACCACTCTCCCCCAACCTTCCATTGAGGGGTCTTTTGTCGGACCACGCAGTGAAATGATCTCCCCTTGGAGTACCAACGCTGTGGAAATAGCTGAGAATATGGGGTTACAAAGCATCTCTCGCATTGAAGAACTCAAGCAATTGGATCCCTCTGTCGGGCACGACCCCATGCTGGAAATGGTATATACCAATCCCGATGCTACGATATTTACTACCCAATACGATGTCGAACCCATACATTACATAGATGACATCAGTGCTTACAACCAGAGCGAGGGGTTGGCATTAAGCCCTGAAGAGATAGCCTTTTTGGAAAATCTTTCTCAACGCATCGGACGTAAATTGACCGATAGTGAGCTTTTCGGATTCTCTCAAGTCAATTCGGAGCATTGCCGTCATAAGATCTTCAATGGCACTTTTGTAATCGATGGCAAGGAACAGTCCTCTTCGCTTTTTGCCATGATCAAATCTACCTCTGAGGAGCATCCCAATGGTTTGGTCTCGGCCTACAAAGACAATGTAGCTTTCGTCGAAGGAGGAAAAGTGGAGCAATTTGCACCCATCTCTGCAGAAAAGCCGGATTTCTATACCACGCGCCCCATAGATACAGTGCTTTCCCTAAAGGCAGAAACACATAACTTCCCCACCACCGTGGAGCCATTCAATGGTGCAGCAACAGGTACGGGTGGAGAAATCAGAGACCGAATGGCAGGAGGTAAAGCCTCCATTCCCGTGGCTGGAACAGCTGTTTACATGACTTCCTATCCTCGACTTCAAGAAAAGAATACTCCTTCCACAATGGGACCTCGCAAGTGGCTCTATCAACACCCCCAAGCAATCCTCACCAAGGCATCCAACGGAGCGAGTGACTTCGGTAATAAATTTGGGCAACCAATCATAACGGGCTCTCTGCTCACATTCGAGCATCAAGAAGCTGAAAACGATGCTCGCTATGGATTTGATAAAGTGATCATGCTGGCCGGAGGGATAGGCTATGCCCGTGCCAAAGATGCTCTCAAAGAAAATCCTCAACCGGGACAAACAGTGGTTATGATGGGGGGAGACAACTATCGCATTGGTATGGGTGGTGGAGCCGTAAGCTCGGTAAATACGGGGCAATACAATTCAGGGATTGAACTCAATGCCGTACAACGTGCCAACCCCGAAATGCAAAAGAGAGTATCTAACGTGGTGCGTGCTTTAGCCGAAGGAGAAGACAATCCCATCATAAGTATTCATGACCATGGTGCAGGCGGGCACCTTAACTGTCTCACCGAGTTGATCGAAGCCACCGGAGGTATCATTAACATTGATGCTCTCCCCGTAGGGGATAAAAGCCTTTCTGCCAAAGAAATAATCGGTAACGAAAGCCAGGAACGTATGGGACTGCTCATTGACGAAAAGGACTTCGATCGCATAGCAGCCATTGCCGAACGTGAACGTGCACCCATATATAAAGTAGGGCATACAACGGACAGCAAAGAACTCGTGTTCCAACGAGAGAATGGAGAAGAAGCCATACATCTCGCTGTAGAGGACATGCTGGCAAAACCTCCTCGCACCGTTATGAATGACAAAACCGTAGAGCATCATTACAGCAATGCCGCCTACGACGCCCACGATCCACTCCACTATCTCGATGGAGTGCTTACCCTTGAAGCTGTGGCTTGTAAAGATTGGCTTACCAACAAAGTGGATCGATCAGTTACGGGGCGGATTGCTCGCCAACAATGCTGTGGAGAATTACAACTTCCCCTATCCGACTTGGGAGCCATCGCCTTGGACTACCGAGGACGTAAAGGTTATGCCACTTCCATCGGTCATGCTCCTCAAGCCGGGCTGATTGACTCGGCAAATGGGTCTGTACTTGCCATTGCAGAAGCCCTCACCAATATCGTTTTTGCTCCGCTGGAGAACGGATTGGAAAGTGTCTCCCTGAGTGCCAACTGGATGTGGCCCTGCCGTAACGAAGGAGAGGATGCTCGCCTTTATCGTGCAGTAGAGGCTTGCGCACGTTTTGCCATTGACTTGGGGATCAATATCCCTACGGGTAAGGACTCCCTTTCCATGACTCAAAAATATCCCGATGAAAAGCCCGTGGTAAGTCCCGGAACAGTTATCATTTCGGCAGCAGCTCCCGTGAGCAATATACGAGGTATTGTAACCCCCGTTATCAAACCTATTGCCAACAGTCATCTGCTCTACATAGACTTTAGTTTTGCACCACTCTGTTTGGGAGGATCGGCTCTCTTCCAAAGTTTGGGTAAAGTTGGTTCGGAAGCCCCGAGTGTCGCAAACCCCGAATATTTTGCCGATGCTTTCGATACCGTACAAACACTCTTGTCCCAAGAGCTTGTTTTGGCCGGGCACGACATTTCCGCAGGAGGGCTTATCACTACCCTGTTGGAAATGTGTTTTGCCAATACGGAAGGCGGTCTTTCCATAGACCTCTCGTCCATTCCCGAAACAGACTTGACCAAATTGCTTTATGCAGAAAATCCGGGAGTGGTACTTCAGATCGAGGACTTAGCCCGAACTACACGCCTACTCGAAGAAGCAGGCGTGGGTTATGCCGTCATTGGTGTTCCCTCTGACAAGCGCAGCATAGAAATCACCCACGAGGGACACAAATTCATAGTGGATATTGACAAAGCCCGTCGCACTTGGTACGAACCATCCTATCTATTGGATTGCTACCAATCTACCAAACAATTGGCAAAAGAACGCTTCGACAACTTTGCCCATCAGCCTATACAACTCGATTTTGCCCCCTCTTTCGATGGCAAGCTCTCCTCCCTTGGGCTTGATGCCAACCGTAAGGAACGATCGGGCATAGTGGCTGCTGTGGTGCGTGATAAAGGAACCAATGGAGAGCGAGAGATGGCATATGCACTTCACTTGGCAGGTTTCGATGTAAAAGATGTGCACCTCACCGACCTGACTTCCGGAAGAGAAACGTTGGAAAATGTCCAAATGCTTGTCTTTTGTGGAGGGTTTTCCAACAGTGACGTACTCGGCTCTGCCAAAGGATGGGCAGCGGGCATCCTCTTCAACGAACGTGCCAAAGCTGCCATTGATGCTTTCTACACCCGTCCCGATACTTTAAGTCTGGGTGTCTGCAACGGATGTCAGCTCATGGCAGAATTAGGGCTGATCTACCCTGACAAGAAACCACGTCATCGCATGGAACATAACCGCTCGCACAAATACGAAAGCTGCTTTGTCGGTCTTACCATACCGGAAAACAACACGGTAATGCTCTCTTCTCTTGCCGGTAGCAAATTGGGTGTTTGGTGCGCTCATGGCGAAGGACGCTTCTCTATGGAGGAGGCTATGGATCAATACAACATAGTGGCACGCTATGCCTATGACACCTATCCTGCCAATCCCAATGGTTCTCCCGAAGGTGTAGCAGCCGTCGCGAGTGCAGATGGTCGTCATTTGGCTATGATGCCCCATCCGGAACGCTCTATATTCCCATGGCAATGTGGCTTTTATCCTCAAAAAGAGCATGAAGTAACACCTTGGATGGAGGCTTTCAGAAATGCGTACAATTGGTTGAAAAATCAGTCTACTAAATAATATCAAACAAGAGATGATGAAGCGGGCTTCTTATATATTAGCCCTGAGTCGCCTTGAGGGGATGGGCTGCATCACCATGCGCCGTCTCCTCGAGGCGATCTCGTCTGTGGAGGAGATTTTTTGCAATCCCGACGTCATTCGCCCTCTTTTTCCTCATCTCCATCGTCGTTTTGCACCACAACTTTCGGACTTTTCAATCGTAGAAAAAGCAGAGGAAGAGATTGAAAAAGCTCTCTCAAAAGGAATTGATGTGCTGACTTTGGAAGACGATCTGTATCCATCGCTCCTTGCAGAGTGTATCGATGCTCCCTCAATCATTTTTTATAAAGGCAATAGAGATGCCCTTCAAGCACCACGTAAACTAAGCATTGTAGGCACCCGAAAGGCAACATCCTATGGTCGAAAAGTGGTTGCCGAGCTCATCGAACAATTGGCATCTTTACAACCCGATCTGACCATCGTAAGCGGATTGGCATATGGAATAGACATCGCAGCCCATAGAGCAGCATTGGAGTGCGGACTGCCTACGCTGGCTGTTTTGGCACATGGATTGGATCGGATATACCCCGCTCAGCACAGAAAGGAGGCAGTAGAAATGCTTCAACAAGGAGGATTACTTACCGAATATCCCTTAGGCTCATCCATAGAACGCTATCAGTTCGTCGGACGCAATAGAATTGTGGCGGGCATATCCTCGGCAACTTTAGTTGTCGAATCGGCTCTGCGCGGAGGTGCTTTGCTCACTGCTTCTATGGCAACAGACTACAACAGAGAAGTATTAGCCATACCGGGGCGATTGGACGATCAATACTCCAAGGGATGCAACCTGATTATCACACGGCAACAAGCACAAGCAATCTCTTCTGCCGAAGATATTATCAACTACCTCGGATGGGGCTTGCCTGCCACAAAGAAAGAAGATACCCCCCCAACCCTCTTCACAGACATGGCACTTCCCAATGACCCTATTCTGCACATTCTTCAACAAGAAGGCTGTGTACACTTCAATGAATTGATCACTCGACTTCATCTATCACCTTCCGAGCTGGCAAGCCAACTATTCGAATTGGAAATGGATGGCTATATATCGACACTTCCCGGCGGAAAATACTCATTGTCCTAAACTCTTCTATATGTACTCTCCACTGCACGTTATCGCCTTAAATATCCCTTGGCCCGCTAATTACGGAGGGGTTATTGATATTTACTATAAACTATTGGCTCTAAAAAAAGTAGGAGTGGAGATTATACTACACTGCTTTGAATACGACAGACCACAAGCACAACCACTCAATGCCATCTGTCATAAGGTATATTACTATCCGAGAACTACGGGTTGGAAAGCCAATTGCTCGCTCCTCCCCTACAATGTATATGGGCGCAAAGATCCATTATTGCTCCAAAGGCTACAACAAGATGAGTATCCCATTCTCTTTGAAGGGCTACACTCTTGTTACTACCTGAACCATCCTTCGCTGCGCCACCGCTACAAGATATTCCGAGCTTGTAACATCGAGCATCACTACTACCATGCCATAGGATTTGCAGAAAGAAATCTTGTCAAAAAGATTTTTTACCATCTCGAAGCCTTTCGCTTTGCCCGATTTGAGCGAGTGGTGCGCCATGCAAGTCTCTTGCTTGCCGTATCTCAAGCCGAAACTGACTATCTGCGCAGGCAATATCCCGATAAGGAAGTGCAATTCATCCCTTGTTTTCACGAAAACGATGCCGTAACATCTCAAATAGGATGCTCCGATTTTATACTCTATCATGGCAAACTCTCCGTGAAAGAGAATGAGGAAGCAGCACTGTACATGATAAAGTATATATTCAGCCAAGTGCCCTATCGCTGCATCATAGCCGGCATGGATCCTTCCAAGGCTCTACATCAAGCTGCCGAACCCCACAGCAACATTACCATAGAGCCCAACCCAAGCACCGAACGTATGCAAGAATTGATGCAAACAGCACAAATCAATATGCTTTTTACTTTTCAAGGAACGGGGTTGAAACTGAAGTTGCTCAACAGTTTATTTTCGGGCAGACACGCCATTGTCAATCCGATAATGCTTATCGGTTCCGGGCTCGACTCCTTATGTCACATCGCTCACTCTCCCAAAGAAGCGATTGATTTTTGCCACAGCTTGATGCAAACCCCCTTTACGCAAGAAGAGGTCGATCGCAGAAACGCACTTCTATTTCCCGCTTTTTCCAACCAAGCTCAAGCCGAATTACTTGTCAATTTTATGAAGCGACAAAGAGGTTGAAGCTATTGTATTCGAACAAATCATGCTCCTCGCTCTATCCTCTTCGGCAAATGCTCCATAGCTTCTCTCAAAGAAATTTTCCCCTTCTGCCTCCCTCCTAAAAGAACAAATTAGGGGCTTCATTTGTCCACATTCGACCGATTAAGTACGTCTGCTTTGAACAAATTCTTTTTCCATCCTGTTATTTTCCAAAGGAAACTATAACAACAAGGAATTATCATGAAGATTTTGATTATCGGAGGGGTTGCCGGGGGAGCTACTACGGCAGCACGCATTCGGCGGATGGATGAAAACGCGGAAATTATGCTCATTGAAAAGGGAGAACACATATCTTATGCCAACTGTGGGCTACCCTATTACATCGGTGAAGTCATTCAAGAGAGGGAGAAACTTTTTGTACAAACGCCCGAGAAATTTTCTATCCAATTCGGGGTCGATGTGCGCACAGAAAGCGAAGTTATCGCCATACATCGTAACGTTAAATCAGTTACAATACGTCGCAAAGACGGTACTACCTATTCCGAGACCTACGACAAGCTACTGCTTTCTCCGGGAGCTTCACCCGTAGTCCCCTCTCTTCCGGGAATCGATTTAGAGGGGATATTTACTCTACGCAACGTGCCCGACACAGACCGCATCAAGCAATTCGTAGATGAGCGTTGCCCTCACCGTGCTATTGTTATCGGTGGCGGATTTATCGGGCTTGAGATGGCAGAAAATCTCCACGCCCGAGGTGTGGAAGTGCATATTGTGGAGATGGGCAACCAAGTAATGGCACCGATTGACTTCTCTATGGCTTCATTACTGCACCAACATTTAATCGAAAAAGGAGTTCATCTCCACTTAGAAAAAAAAGTTCAGGCTTTTGAAAAAAATGAAGAGGGGCTTCAAGTGAACTTGGAAAACGGAGAGAAAATTACGACTGATGTGGTTATTCTATCCATAGGAGTGCGCCCCGAAAACCGATTAGCCCAAGAAGCCGGGCTCGCTATTGGCAAAACAGGAGGGATCAGCGTCAATGCACATCTGCAAACATCCGATGAAAACATATATGCCATAGGGGATGCCATTGAATATCCGCACCCCATAACGGGACAACCTTGGTTGAACTACTTGGCCGGACCTGCCAACAGACAGGGGCGCATCGTTGCCGATAATTTATTGGGTGCCCAAAAGACCTACGAAGGTTCCATCGGGACTGCCATTGCCAAAGTCTTTGACATGACCATAGCTTCTACGGGTTTGGCTGCCAAACGCCTGCAACAGATGGGGATAGAGTACAGATCCGTAACCATACATCCCTCCTCTCATGCAGGATACTACCCCAATGCTCTACCTATGAGTATAAAATTGCTCTTCGCTCCAAACGATGGCAAAATATACGGAGCTCAAGCCGTCGGCTATGAAGGAGTGGATAAACGTATCGATCAAATCGCATTGGCTATAAAACAAAAGGGTGACGTAAATATGCTCACAAGCATCGAACACGCCTATGCTCCTCCATTTTCCTCGGCTAAAGACCCTGTTGCTCTGCTAGGATATGTGGCAAGCAACCTTCTTGCCGGCAAAATGCAGCCGAAATACTGGCGAGAAGTACGAGACATTATCCAAAGAGGAAGCAATAATTCCGAAATTCTATTCGTCGATGTGCGCTCTCAAGACGAGTTTCAAACCGGCTCCTTGGCGGGAGCGATCAACATCCCCCTGGAAAATCTACGCCAACGTTGCGGTGAGTTACCCAAAGATAAGGACATAATCCTGCTTTGCAGCGTAGGGCTTCGAGGCTATCTTGCCCACCGCATATTAACTCAAAAAGGTTTTACACGGACGTATAATTTGATCGGAGGACTGAAAACTTATCGCACTGCAACCGCATCCATCACAGCCCCGAGAAACAAATGTTTACCGCTCATTACTCCCTCTTTGGCAGATAAAATACCCTCTTCAAAAGAGATTTCTCTCCATGTGGATGCTTGTGGTCTGCAATGTCCGGGACCGATACTAAAAATGAAACGAGCCATCGAAAGCATGAAAGAAGGTGATTGCCTGCAAATAACCTCTACGGATGCAGGATTTCCTCGAGATGCCGAAGCGTGGTGTCGCTCTACGGGACATCGATTGATCTCTTCCGAAAATGCCGTCGGACGCTATACCGTTGTTATAGAAAAAGTACCACCCGCCATCCATCATACTCATACGACGGAGAGAGGAGAGGGGAAAACATTTATCCTTTTCAGTGATAATTTGGACAAAGCTTTAGCTACCTTTGTATTGGCTAACGGAGCAGCGGCAACGGGTAAAAAAACCACTATCTTCTTTACCTTTTGGGGCTTGAATGCCATTAAGAAAGTAAAGAAACCGCCTGTGCAAAAGGATTTCTTCGGCAAAATGTTTGGCTGGATGCTCCCCGCCCACTCAGGGCAACTGAAACTATCGAAGCTCAGTATGGGAGGATTAGGTGGATGGATGATGCGCTTTCTCATGAAGCAAAAAGGGATCGACTCGCTCGAGTCCTTGCGCCAACAAGCATTGGAAAACGGAGTGGAATTCATCGCCTGTCAAATGTCCATGGACGTTATGGGGGTAACGCGCGAAGAGTTGATGGATGAAGTTACCATCGGAGGAGTAGCCACTTACATGAATAGAGCCGATGAAGCGAACGTAAACCTCTTCATCTAAACAACGTAAACCAAGTGAAGGATGAAAACTATTTGTATCGTACGAGATCTCTACAAAGCATTGGAAGAATTTGAAAACAACTTTGAGCGTATTCACGCCCTCTCCATTAACGAAGCGATGGTGCTTTGTGCTTTACGGGAGTTCGGGGGCTGTTCCATCCCCACGGAGATAGGGAAACGCACCGGAATACGCAATTCCTATCTATCGAAGATACTGCGACGATTGGAGGAGAAAGGGCTTATCTCTCGCAGTTTAGGCAAGGAAGATCGTCGTCAAATGTATTTTGCCCTCACTTCCGAAGGGACACAGCGACTCCAACAGCTCTATTTGGACGAAGTGGAAATACCCGAACGTCTACGTCCTCTCTTCTGAACAATCAGCGAGACAAGAGACCGTATCTCCCGTCTTGTCGGCTTCTTTGCTGGCATAGACGGGAGTGTTTTATACCTCATTCAGCGAAATTCAAAGGATGGGATGGGGTATTTGATTAAACTTTTATCGCCTTTTAGCGTTTATTACAATGAGTAGTAACAATTAAAACAATCGAATATCTATGTTGAAATCATTCTTATTCCCCCGAGAACCCAATACCCAATTTTATTCCCTTTTATTGCTGGCAATGCGCCTACTTTTCGGAGTGCTTTTCTTTACACACGGCTATCAAAAGTTTATGAACTACGAGACTTTGGCTAACGGTGCGTTTCCCGACCCATTAGGCATTGGTAGCGAACTCTCCGTTACGTTGGCAATACTGAGCGAGACTCTCTGTGCTATTGCTTTTGTATTCGGATTTTTATTTCGTCTCACCACCTTACCCATGATTTTCACTATGCTGGTGGCATTCTTTGTTGTCCACCAAGGTAATGTGTTGGAGGGAGAGCTTGCGTTTATCTATCTGATCGTTTTCTTTTTGATGTACATTGCCGGAGCCGGTCGTTATTCCATCGACCATTGGATTGCCCGAAAGCTATCAATAAATAACTCAAAAAGAGCATAAAACAAATTTTCCAAGCAAGACATCTTACAATGTCAAAGATGAGAGAAAAATTTGTACGCATACAAATGGAAATTTCAATGCATACAAATTGAAGATTGAATGCATACAAATCGGAGTTTATATGCATACAAATTTGTTGCCTTATCGGCACGGAGAGAAAAAACAAGTCAAGGTGTTGATAAATAGGAAGATACCATTCTTCTTGATTTTTCCCGACATCATGCAAAGGGGGGAGTGCATTTTTTGTTTCTCGACCACGAAGATAATGCACTCTTGGCGGACATTTTTTGCACAAGAGATGGGGCAATTATTGCCTCTCGGCTCTATTCCATCGAACGGGAGTTGCATGATTATTTTTCCTCGCTTTCATCGTATGCCCTCGTAGGTTTCTTTCACTTTTTTACTAAGTAGGGAGACACTTCTTGTTCGTGAGGGAGGCTTTTTTCTTCTATTTGTTTCATTTATTGTACCTTTGTGTGACTGCGGAGGGATGGCGTTCTCTTTTGTAGATTTTTATCTTATTAGTTGTACTGCAACTATGTTAGTGTAATTAAGGGGCTGACATGGCTTTGACAGCGTGACGAAGGGGTAGGTAAGCATGTAGTGAGTTGTTGCTCTCTCACTCAAATATCAAGCATCGAACTTTTTAGTTGGCGAAAATAATTACGCTCTCGCTGCCTAACCGAAGTACAGTAAGTTAGCTTGCTTAATCTGAGCCGATAGGCTTAGACGAGACGTTGCCCAAGACTCTTGTTCCGAGGTTCCTTGAGTATGGCAACGCACGTATATCGGAGCCCGACATCGCTCTTTCTGTGAGGTGATTGCTCGGTTTTTATCACGGAATAAGGGTGTCTCTTTGGTAGCCTTTCCCATAGGAGCATCACGAAAAATCAAGCAGGGCTAAACATGTAGAAAGCATATTCATTCCGCGTTTGGACGAGGGTTCAATTCCCTCCAGCTCCACGCATATTTCCACTTCTTCGACGAGTATTGTGGAATAGCATATTGACAGAAGAGTAAGAGGGATTGGAGAGGATGTCTCTTTGATCTCTTTTCTTGTTTGCTCAAAGTGTCCAAAAGATAGGCGCAACTCCTTTTGGGATCTCTTGTGTTGAACCCTCATAATGAGTGCGGAAAAAGAGATTGTACGGAGCGTCTAAGAGACCTGAAATTAGATATTGATATGACTAAAGAACCTCTTCTTTCCATAATAGTGCCGGTGTACAAGGTGGAGCCCTATTTGGGGAAATGTATCCAAAGTATTTTGGATCAAGATTTCGACGATTTTGAGTTGATTTTGGTGGATGATGGCTCTCCCGACAGATGTGGAGCAATTTGCGATGAATATGCTCGAAAGGACAGTCGGATAAGGGTTATCCATAAAGAGAACGGAGGGCTCAGTTCAGCTCGCAATGCCGGATTGGATGTAGTTAGGGGAACTTTTGTTTCATTTGTGGATAGCGATGATTACCTCTCTTCGGACTTCTATAAAGCCAATATAACCTATTTACAAGAGCATTCAGAGGTTGATATGATTGTTATGCCCATCGTTTTGGTAGAGGAAAAAAGGGACACCGAAACGATTTTTTCGGGTAACCTGAAGCCTTGTATGATTAAAGGACAAGAAGAGGTTATTGACTTCCTATGGTCAGGGCATTTCTTGCTACTCCAATCCGCAATTTATAGGACTTCTCTATGGAAAGAAATTCGATTTCCTTTGGGAATGGTACACGAAGATTCTTACATTTTGCCCGATTTAGCCGAAAGGGTTGATCAGATAAAAGTTTCCAATGTTGGAATACACTACTATCTGAAAAGAGAGGGGGCAATAACTTCTACCCGTGATCTCAAAAAAATGAGAGATATGATGAAGGTAGCTTTTTATGGATTGGATTACCTGAAACAGTACTCTTCTTCTTATATCTATAATCATCGACTTTTGGGCTTTATCTACCTTTTATGGCGTAATAAATCATTGCTCCCTCGGGAAGAATACAAAGTTCTTCGCAGGCAACTCGCCGCCTATCCATTGAATAAAAAGGCAATTTTAGCATCTTCTCATTCAAGTTGGAAGGAGAAAGCCTTTACATTATTGGCTCGTTTTTTGTGAAAAACATAGAGTGGACTTTGTAGCTTGTCGAAGAGTATGTTTGAATACATATTAGTGATAGGAATAAGTGTTGTGTTGGGGGTCTTTTCTCTTTCTTCCAATGACAAAAAGGCACAGCAAGGAATGCTTTTTTTGTTCGTCCTTTTTTGTGGGTTTATTGTTGGTGTTCGAGATATGATTGGAGGCTATGATGTTTACAATTATGTTAGCTATTTTGAATCTTGTCCGACAATTGATGAACTTCTAAAACAGAAAAAAGTAGTCCCTATCTTTCAATATGAACCACTCTATTTTCTTCTGAATGTAATTCTGAAAACACTCTTCCCCAATAAGTATTTTTTGCTGTTTGCAACAGCCATGATTTCATACACTTTTTTATACCTTGCTGTAAAGGATAAGAAATATATGGGGGTGGTTTTGTTGCTATTACTTGCAAAGTTCTTTATTGTCAGCTTCATTTATATCAGGCAGTTTATAGCTATTCCTATTTTATGGTTTGCACTTACGCACTATGGGGAAAGAGATAAGCCCTATCGTTATGCACTTTGGGTGATTATAGCATCTTTATTCCATTTTTCTTCATTGATAGCATTGCTTATTCTTCCTTTTCGAAAGAGTTATTTGTCGCAAAAGGTAATTGCGCTTCTACTTGTAGGAAGTTTGTTTTTGGGTATGATCGGCATACTAAAACCAATAGGTCTTTTCCTTGGAGGAACTATCGGGGATGAAAAGTTGCTGTCTTACTCTTCAGCAGAGGTGGCAGAGATGCATATATTATATTTATTGGAAGCTTTGTTGTTAGGCATCTTCCTTTTTCTACAGTATAAAACATTGCGTAATAGTTTGTCTCCGCTATATCTAAATATTTTTGTCTTTTACTTAGTTGGAACGCTACTAACGTTGAGAGAGCCGGCTCTTTTGCGATTACAATGGTTTTTCTATTGGGGGGCAGCTGTAGCACTACCTTCAATGTTCTCTAAATTCTCAATTAAAGATCTCAGGGGTGTATTACTAACCCTGTTGTTTATTTATGCCACAGCTTTCTACTTCAGAAATGTAACCTTGAGAGATGGTGGTGATTTTCTCCCTTATAAAGCATTCTTCCAAGACAGACATCGGCTTGGGAAGTTTGATTAACACATAACATTTCAGTTCTCCAATATGATAACTATATTTACTCCGGCTTTTAATAGGGCTCATCTTTTACAGAAACTTTATAATTCCCTTTTGGAGCAAACATCGCATAACTTCGAATGGTTGGTTGTGGACGATGGTTCGGAGGATAATACCAAGGAGATAGTCGAGTCTTGGAGTAGAAGTACTACATCATTTTCCATACGTTATTTTCAACAACCCAATGGGGGCAAACATAGGGCGATTAATCGGGGAGTAAGGGAAGCTAAAGGGGATGTTTTCTTTATTGTAGACAGCGATGATTTTCTTCTTC
>JBGZIN010000016.1:0-4066 GCA_041848345.1 Porphyromonas sp. | reverse complement strand
CGAAGCGTGGTCTTACCCTGCTCTAGCTCTCGTACGAAGCGTAGCCCCACGCCTGCTTTCTCAGAGAGGTCTACCTGCGTCAATTTATATTTCTTGCGCATCTCTTTCACATACTGCGCTATGATTGTCCTTGCTTCCATCCAAAACCAACTTATACCTTATCGGTAGCAAATATAGTGATTTTCGTACTATAATATCCCTTTTCGGGGCTATTTATTTTCTACCAAGGCGTGCCGAAAGTTGCCAACGATCAGCGAAGATGGCTATTTCTCTCTTGGATATTCCCAAGCGATTAGCTAAAGGTGACCAATCTTTCAGGGCATTACATACTTCCAAGATAATGGTATCTGCAATTTCTCTACTCAGCATATATTCCTCTGAGGCATCTCTAAGGAGCGAGAGGTCTGCCTCGTTAGAAGTAGCACTAACCAATAGGCTCTGATGGTTATTTAGTGTTGGGTTTATATCGTAAGCAGGGGATAGTGTCCAGCCTTTGGGCGTAAGTAAGAAGCCGTGATTTCTGAAGTGATCATCACTATTGCCAATACAGATATTGAAAGCAACACGACGATATAATTCCCTGAGATTCCCCTCTACATCTGTACAGTGACGAATGATAAAATCTACAATATCTATGTAGCCGTAACCATTCATGGCATTATCTCCATCGTGCAATCCAAGGAGTGTCATAGCCGAGGCAAAGTGGATACGTTTCCCTTGCCCTGTTCGGTCAAAGCGTTTGGAGATTAGGGTGTGATAAGCCTCTGAGGTTTGTATTACCCTTGTATCAGCCACAGTAATCCCAGCCTTCTTAGCCAGCAAGTGGCAGAGATGTTCCCACAACTCGGCATCATAATCATCCTTACGAGAGGGGAACTTTGCAATGCACAAAGAGTCATCGGTATCCCTCACACTAGCCTTGGGGCGTGCTCCTCCCAGTGAAGTTCCTGGTTGAATCAGCTGTGCAATCCATCTCTTATCGGGAAGTTCGTTTCGCTCCTCACTGAGCTCTAACTCTTTGCTTGCTGCTTCCAATACACGAATATCAGCCAAGGGTGGAATCCTCAATGTCGGAGAACTATTTATGAAGTCAGCATCTACACTTTCTTTGAAACGGAAACCTCCCATTCGGGAATAATCATCAATACCCAAGAGGTAATCAAAGGAAGTAAGACGACGAAGCGGACGCTTCTCCTCTTGTGCTAAAATCTGCTCTCTGCGATTAAGTAATGTGCGCCCCCATCTATCGGGTAAAGCGTCCGAAAAGCATCCGAAAATATCATTATCTCCTCTCGTGTATTGCACGCCCGAATAGTTATTCAGGTCTGCACTCAAAAATAATCCTCCCTGCGTACGTAGCCATTCATCGTCGAAGCGAAAGCCGTAACTGTCTGCGCCACGTAGAGACTCATAGCTCAACTCCCCTACAAGCGTTGGCTCTTTCAGCCAATCAAAGTCAGCATATACCAGTAATTTCTGCATAGTTTACTCCTTTTTAGAGGCACGACGGCGATTGATGAGCGAGAGGTCTTGGAGGCGACGACCCAGTTCATCGTCTTTGGCGATGAGAAGTATGTCATCTTCGAGTTGCAAAGCATAGAGAACCCGCAGGTAGAGCCCAATAGATACAGTAGAAGCCCCTTTCTCTATACGTGAGACGGTCAAAGGGGAACAAGTGGCACGCTCAGCAATCTGTGCCACACTAAGATTACGACGCAGTCGGGCCAACTTGATTTGCTATCCCACAATCTGCATCTTCTGCTCCAACTTTCGAGGAAGCTTAGTCCCCATTGTATTCTTTGCCATATCTTCAACACATCATATAATATGCAAATATACGCCTTTAATCTCACTATTACGACTATTGAAATAAAAATAAGGACACGGAGTATTTTTCCTACACTGCATTGCTTCTGTATGCTCTGAAATAGGTACTTTTGCAGAGAGCAAGCGTGCTACAAACAAATGGGAGGTATTGTAATCAGCTGATTTATAGACAATACCATCAGAAATAAGATTGACAGACTGAGAGCAAAGCTTTGTGGTACAAGCTCATAACCCCCTAAGGAAGAGCAAGATGAAACTGATTTTTCATTTGTTTAGAGGCTCCTTGTACCGATTAAATGCTTAATTGCCTTAGCGATAGAGAGGTAAATGTGTTGCATCGGCAAGTGAAGATTCACCCTCTTACAGCAATAACAGTTTTTTAATGTTCGAAACTGCGGTGTTTGGGAGATAATAACACTCGGCTATTTCAGTAGTTTCGATACAGGTATTTGTAAGGCAAATATCTTTCGCATCTCCCAACAGAAACATATTATCCCGATAGCATAAACACAAAAAAAGTCTACACGATACAAGCATAAAAACTTGTATCGTGCAAACCTTTGTATTGTATCACGAGAGATGATTATTTCTTGTGTGTCATGATATGGAGCACGTGTTTATCCGTTTCGAGCATGGCATCGCGACCGATGCTTGTCAGATTGTCGATACTGCGGTCTATATCGTCGTCTACGACGCCTTCGTTGCTGGTCACGACTTTCTCTTCCATGGCAAGGAGCGAAGAGAGCATGGCGGAGCTGACACCACTCGCCACCTTGAGACTGCAACTGGGTTTTGCTCCATCGCAAATCATACCCGTAAGGTTTCCTATCATGTTCTTGATGGCATAACCTATTTGTTCGCGTGTTCCGCCCAACAAATAAGTAATACCTGTGGCACTACCCGTAGAGGCAACCACACATCCGCACAGTGCCGACAGTCTGCCAAGTTTCTGTTTGATGTAGATAACCATCAGGTTACTGAGCATCAAGGCACGGATTTTCTTTTCTTCGTCTACCTTTTCGTCTTCGGCGAAACTCAGTACCGGAAGTGTCGCCGTTATACCTTGATTACCGCTGCCGGAATTGCTCATCACCATCACGGGAGCACCATCCATACGTGCGTCGCAGGCTGCGCTGGTGTAAGACAAAAGTCGGGTGTAAGCCGTGTCGCCCATATATTTTTTGCCGAACGCACTGCGAATCATACGCCCTACTCCGTGTCCGTATTCTCCTTTCAACGAGTATTCCGCCGCATTGCTGTTCAACCGGGCTGCTTCCAGAATAAAACTTATTTCGGAAATGGGCATTTGCGTAGCAAAGTCGTAAACCATATCGAACGTAAGCGGGACTTCCACGTCTTCGTCGGAATTGGCAGTCGTACAGCCTGCTGTTTCCACGAGATTTTGATTCGACGCAGTTTGCAAGGGTTTGCCATCCAAAGTCAACGATTTAAGTTGCGTATGCATGCGTTCTATAATGGCTACTGCCGTGTGTCCGTCTTCGTCGCGGAGAATAGCTTCGATATAGAGTTTGTCCACATCTCCCTCTTTCAAGCCTATGTCGATAAGTTTATCGTCCATGATTTGGCGAGCGGCTGCAAACTGTTCTTCCGTAAAGCCATCCAACACTTTCAGTTGTCTCTCCGGCTCTGCGATGACAGCTCCCAAAGCGATGGCTATGGGAAGTCCTATCATACCGGTGCCGGGAATACCCACGCCCATGGCATTTTTCAATATGTTTGCGCTGAGCTTCAATTGGATAGAAGTAAGTTTTCCTTTCATGACATGCGACGCATGTGCAACAGCCAACGCCACAGCGACGGGTTCGGTACATCCCGTAGCAGGGATGACTTCACGATGTACCATTTTGATAATATCAAGTTGGGTTTGTCTTTCCATAGATTTTACGTAGTGATGATTTATCATATCTATTAGTTGGAGCAAAGATATTCTCTTTGCCCTTATCTGCCAAATAGTAAGACTCCGTACGTTCGGCAGCACGAAAAAAGGTGCGTTTCTACTCCTCAATTATTATAGGAAAAAAGAGTATCCTCCTTGTACCTCATCAACTCTCAAACTTAGAACTTCAAACTGATAACATATTGCTGATTTGATAACAACATGTTGTCAAGTCGATAGCATCATGTTGCTATCGCGATAAGAACATGTTGCTATCGCGATGACAACAGCGTCAAAGAATGTTAACATCATAATCGCATCAGGAAGGCTTTGTAGAGGCAT
>JBGZIN010000015.1:0-45996 GCA_041848345.1 Porphyromonas sp. | reverse complement strand
TTTCGTTTGCGTTCATAAGTAATTCGCTGAAAAAGAGAACTATAATGAATGCATTGAAATGCCAATTTGAATGCATACAAATCCGAGTTTATATGCATACAAATGAAAGATTGAATGCATATAAATTCAAATGGGTATGCATCCGTTACTTTCCTCTTTTCATAATAGGCATTGCAAGGGATGGCTTATTGGCTGCTTCTTGCCATCAATCCCCACTCAAAGAGAGCACACAAAGCAACCTTGTGTTTAAGGTATATGCGTGTCCGTTGTAGAAAATCAGAGATCGGAGGTTAGAGATCGGAATATCAATCTGAATACAATCCGTGTGCGATGAATTACCAGTTGACAGGCTCCTCTCCTCGAGCGATCAGGTATTGATTGGCTTTACTGAAGTGTTTGCAACCCAAAAATCCACGAGCGGCAGAGAGAGGAGAGGGGTGAGGAGCTTCGAGAATGGCGTGTTTGCCTTGTGGTATCATTGCCGCTTTGCGCCGTGCCGAACTGCCCCAAAGCATGAAAACCAATCCTTCGCGTTGCTTTGCCAATGCTTCGATGGCGGCATCGGTGAAAGTCTCCCAACCCTTATTTTGATGCGATGCGGCATGATGCGCAGCGACGGTCAGCGTGGCATTGAGGAGTAAAACACCCTGCTCCACCCAGGGTCCCAGATGCCCTGAACGAATGATGGAAGGTCTACCCAAGTCGCTCTCCACCTCCTTGAGAATGTTACGCAAGCTGGGTGGTGGCATAACGCCTTCGGGTACGGAAAAAGCCAACCCCTCGGCTTGCCCCGGTTCGTGATAGGGGTCTTGCCCGAGGATAACAACCCGTACCTTATGAAAAGGGCAGCTGTCAAAAGCCCTGAAGATCTTACCGGCAGGCGGATATACCCTACCCGTTGCATAACTTTGACGCACAAAATCGGTCAGTGTCTCGAAATAAAACTTCTCAAATTCCTGAGATAAAACAGCTTTCCAGCTCTCTTCCATGCGTACATTCATGCTTTTATCGGTAAGATGATTGTTCGTAATTGTTGCCTTTTCTCTCCGCCAAAGATAGGTATTCTTTGCGGGATCCGTTGCGCGGTGAGAGGGAGAAATCGTCTCTCCGAAAAGAGGTGAATGAAGCGCGTGCGTGGTGTGCCAAGAGTTGAAATGCGGCAGCGAGGCGTTGCTTTCGACTGCGAAAAACAAGCAAAAGCAGCGTTATAAATATGGTTCACAAAAAGCATCAAACACCCATTTTATTTTCTTACATCCTTACATAACCCCACCGACAGCATATTGAATTTTGGTAGGTTTAGACAAAGACTTACATACAACAACTTTTGCCTTTGCATTCTTCGCACTTTTCCCGCAATCCCCATAAACAGGCTTACTTATCGACTTTTTTCAGGCTATACCATCATTTGGGTATTTGGAAAAATAGCAACAAGTATATACCTTTGCTCACGATCGGTTGATAGTAATATGTAGAAAATCGTCCACTACATACACACACCTATCAAGACCGATTTTGTAAAACCAGTACCCTCCATACAGAGGTGTTTGATTGTTTATTTTAGACACGCACGAAATAATAAATGAGGTGCTCACACGGCATATCGACGAAATACTCTAACTATTTTCTGTTTCTCTTGTTGCTTTTACTGCCCGTAAGCTCTGTCAGAGCACAGACAAAAGGCAGTAAGCAACTGGAGGTGCATGTTTTTGAGGCAGATGGAAAGGCTCCCATTCCGGGCGTTGTGGTTCGTTTGGAAGAGCATCACACGCTGACCAATGCGCAAGGTGTGGCACGGTTAGCCTGGCATACCGGGCGCAAAGCGCATCTCGTCGTGCATGCCGTAGGGTATCAACAGCAGCAAAGAAGCCTTTCTTTCGACGAGGTGGGGGCGGAACCGATTGTATTCTTCCTGAAGAACTTGGAGCTGGAAGAGGTGGTAATTACCGCCGACAAGCGTAAGCGAGAAAAAACAACCGTAGCGGTGCGCATGACACAGGCACAACTCAAAGAGAATGTGGGGAAAAATCTGGCACAACTTCTGCAACAAGTGCCCGGGATGAGTAGTATCAGCAGTGGTGCCACCATTATGAAACCCGTTATTCAAGGCATGCACAGCAGTCGAATACTCTTGATCAACAATGGTGTACGTCAGGAGGGACAGCAGTGGGGAGCCGATCATGCGCCCGAGGTGGACGCCTCTTCCGTTACCGATATGGAGGTAATCAAGGGGGCTGAATCCATTCGCTACGGAGCGGGTGCCATAGGCGGCGTTATTTTGATGAATACAGCCACGCTGCCGAGTGAGGAGAAATGGGGTGGTAAATTGCTGATACGAGGGGCAAGCAATGCACGCAGCATAGGTCTGAACGCCGATACCTATGGGGGCATTTCCCAAGTGGAGGGCTTGAGATGGCGTTGGCAGGCTTCCGCTCTCCGTGCAGGCGATTACAGTACTGCAGAATATGTACTCAACAACACGGGGGTACGTGAAGGAGGAACAACTCTTGCCCTTGGTTGGAAGCGTCCCACTTGGGAGTTGGATGCCTTTGCAAGCCTCTACTACGCTCAGTTGGGCGTATTTTTCGGAGCTCATATCGGCACTTTGGACGACCTTTTGGCTCGTTTGGAGGTAGGAAAGCCGATAAACACAGTTCCTGCCACCTATGCCCTACGCAACCCGAAGCAGGAGGTGCTGCACCTGATCGGGCGCATTACGGGACGCTACTCCATGGGTGTGGGCGGTTCGCTGCGTGGGCAATACGATATACAGAGCAACGCACGCAATGAGTTTGAAAATCGTCCCGGGCGTTTCCAATATGCTCCATCGATGGGTTTGTTTCTGACCACGCATTCGGGGCATATCAGTTGGGAGTCGGACAAGCATGTACCCCTGCGCTTCATTGTGGGGAGTACATTGAGTTTGCAGCAGAATGCCAATAGAAACGATACGGGTTCGGTGCCCCTTATCCCCAATTACGGTGCTTTTTCTTGGGGAGGTTATGCCATAGCCAAATATGTTCGACAAAAATATGAGTTGGAAGCAGGCTTACGCTATGATTACAAGTATCTCGATGCCAAAGGATATGACAACTTAGGGCGTTTCTACGGAGGAGAAAAATCTTTCAGAAGTCCCTCTTTTTCCCTCTCGGCAATGCGGCGATTGGGAGAAAAGGCGTCGATAAGTAGCAATCTGGGATTGGCTTGGCGTGCGCCCGATGTAAATGAGTTGTACAGCAACGGATTGCACCACGGAGCGGCTTCCTATGAGATCGGAGACGAACACCTTGCCCCCGAAGCAGCTTGGAAGTGGAACAACGAATTGAGTTACTCCGATCGTTACTTCGCCTTTACGGTGACTCTGTTTGGTCAATGGATCAAGAACTATATCTACGATGCACCTCAAACAGATCCGTTGCTGGGAGGTCCCGAGGTGAAAGAATTGCTCGCAGGTGTCTTCCCCATCTTTCGTTACAAGCAGGCGAATGCTCTCTTTTATGGTGGAGATGCAAGCCTTACGGTACAACCGTTTCCGACATTGAGCTACCGAGTGGAGGGGCAATGGGTGCGCGCCATCAATAGAGATACGAATGGATACTTTCCCTATATCCCCTCCGATCGTTATTCGCAGCGCATTGAGTGGCAACCACCCCTCGCATTCAGGGGAGTTCGTCAGGTCTCCCTGGCTTTGGAACATCTCTATGTGATGCAACAGACTCGTTTCGACCCGAATATCGACTTTATACCTCATACCCCACCCGCCTATCACCTCATGGGGCTCTCGCTGGCAGCATCGTTCCCGATGGGTAAGGGGTTGTTGGAGGTACGTCTCAAGGGCGATAACCTTTTCAATCGTCTTTATAAGGAATATACCAACCGCTTTCGCTACTATGCACATGAAAAAGGGCGAGACTTTCAGCTTGCCATAAGCTATACATTATGATATACCAACCGATAAGATTATATGAAAACAATCCGTTTTAGTTCAATGCTTTGGGGCTCCCTGCTCGGCTTGAGTCTTTTTGCCTGCAAAGCACCCGAAGTAAAAAATCATGTTGAAGAGCGCGGGCACGAGATGCCCTGGAGCATAGCTCTACACTTCACGCCGGGCACAGTGCAAGACACCACCGCCTTTTATGCAGATGGGTTTACCCCCTCGGGACAAGCTGCACTGACCTACAAAGTAACCACCAATGCAGAAGAAGGGGGCGTGGCAAAAAGCGACCCGATACACCTCAAGAAAGGGGTGTGGTATCACTTAAACATTCATTTTTACAACAAGGCAGGTGTTTTGCTCAATGCTCAGTATTTAACCTTGGAACAAGCTCCGATGCACCAGTTTTTCTTTACTTGTACCCGTTTGAAAGATGCGGCACAGAAGTTTCCCTCCAAAGTGGCTACACAAGTCATTTACAAGTACATGGATAAAGAGCGCATACAGGGCGAGCGACAACCCATAGGCTTCGAAGGAGTACTCCGCTTGAAAGATGAGGTTGCCTACACAGATTTCAACCTCCGTGCCTTACTGGTGCACGTTACCCCTCCGGCAACAAAGAAGAGTAAGGAGGGCACCTACTACCCTTTTGATGCTCCCGGCAGGCACCTGTTGGGCGTGACGGACATGGATATTCAGATTCCTATTATCATACAACAATAACAAATAATAAAATCTAATTGTATTTATGAAGAAGATTATTTCTATCGTATCTGCCGCAGCTATCGTGGCATTGGCGTTTTCTTCTTGTAGAAAAGAAGGACCTAAAGGCAATGAAACACCCATTACTCCGGAACAAAAAATCGAGAATATCATTCCCGATAAGATTGAATTAGCCGTACACGGTGGGCATCTGCATGGAACCAGTTTCCATGGCAATCCCTCTTTCATGAACGTGGCTTTTCCGATGAAAAACAAAGCCGTTCTGACTTTTGAATTACAATCGGACGGTAAAACTTTCCGTCAAAAGGAGAATACTCCACTCCGTTTGGTGGCACACACCGTTTGGTCTTCGGAAATCACTTTTATGGATAAGGAAAACAACCGTCTGAATGCGCACTATACGACCAAAGGAATGGAAGATTTATGCCAATTCTTTGTAACGGCGGAAAATATGCGTCAATACACCCCGGGAGCCTCTTCGGAGGGTGCGCCGATAAGCAAGACCTTGGAGCAAGTAATGAGCGGATTTGTTTACCGAGATACCGATCCCGAACACCTCATGTACAATCCGCACGGAGGACACAAACATGAGGGGGATAAACACGATCACGACGATGAAGACCACGAACATGCTGCATTCAGACATGAGGGTGCGGTTAAGTTGTCGCAAAAGAATGTCGGCTTCAAAGGTTATTTCCACAATCCTGCCACAGAGGCTGCAGAGCAGTTTATCGGAGTACGTGAGCAACATGTTGCTTTTGATTTGGTGTACCACTTGGTACGTTTCGCCACACCCAACGACAAGATGCGTGCCGGCCAGTATCGTAGTGCCTTTGCTTGGGAACAGGCTTTCTCCGCTTTAACGGTCTGCTCTTTCAAAGTGCCCGTACGTATCGTTACACAGCATCCCAAAGATGAAGCTGCGATTAAAACTTACCTTTCCGATATTGCCAAGGAGTTTAATTTGAGTGAATCCGAGGTGGAGACAATGTACGATGAGTCTTTCGACATCCCCATCGAAGGTAAAGATGCAGAACACTACCATATGTAATTGGGAGATACTACTTTTATTTCATTCTTTCTTTTAGCTTAAAAAGCAAGGGACACCTTGGGATCAAATCCCCAAAGTGTCCCTTTTGATTGTTCGTCGAATTGCTACTGAAACGAGTCGTTATCGGCTTTCCCTCTTCGATAATAATGTTCTACCGGGACAACGCGGCGAAAGAGCGAGGAAGGGATAGTAGTTGTGCGCCTTGCTGAAAAAGGGTGCTACGGAGTGTTTCGAGGGGCATACCCAAATGGTTTGACACCCGATGATATATCTCTTCGATATTGTTGTCGGCTTCGTCCGTTTCAAGAAATAGGCGTTGTGCCTGCCAAGCAATGTGTAGTACATCGGGAGAGTAGTGCATACCCAGTGATAGATAGAAGCCTTTGCGAATGAGGCTTTGTGCCAAATCTTTCTTACCACGAAACCCATGTATGATAAAGGTAGGCAGCTTTGTCCTCATTTGTTTGAGACAATCAAATAATTCTTCCCAAGCCTTCACGATATGCAGAATGCAGGGAATCCGTTCAGCGTGGGCGAGTAAGCACTGCTCTATAAATGCCCGTTTTTGAAGAATCATATCAACCTTGCAGCAACGATCCAAGCCACACTCTCCAATGGCATATACATTCTCTTGCCGGGCATATTGTCGGAGTTGAAAAAGGAGAGCGGAGAGTTCCTTTTCGTCGATATGCCAAGGATGAAGCCCCACGGAGAGGGGAGTTTGAGTATTGCTCGGGAACTCTTCTCTGCATAGGTCAATGCTCCGTAGCGCAATTACGTGCGCAGGAGTACTATCGGTTCGATGGGTATGCAGATCTAAAAAAGGCACCATCGGGTTAGAAGCGATTGGCGTTAAGGAACGGGATCATAGCCACTACCGCCCCAGGGATGACAACGCAATATGCGTCTAAGAGTCAATCTCATTCCCTTAAAAGCACCATGCTTGCGCAAAGCTTCCAATGCATATTGAGAGCATGTGGGCGTATAGCGACAAGCAGGAGGGAAAAGCGGTGATATAGCCCCTCGATAGAAGAGGATAGGGAGTGTGAGCAGCCACACGAATACCTTGTGCAGCCTTTGCAAGATCTTACGGACGACAGAGAGAAGAGGCATTGTAGGGGGAAGAATGATCAGTTTGTAAAGATATCCGCTTTTTCTCTTTCAGTTGGATTGAGAGTTGGTTGCTGTTTGCTCCACTCTCGCTCCAATCGTCGGAGGATCTTCCCCATAGCCTTGTAAACGATATTATAATCGGGCATATCCGAAGAAATCATCATGGTGGCAAAGCGAAGTGTCGTCTGTTGTTGTGCCAATTGTTCGCTTAAAGTAGACTTTTGCAAACGAAAGCTCTCTCGTACCCAACGCTTTACTCGATTACGTTCCGTGGCACGCTTAAATCGTTTCTTGGGGACGCTGATAAGGATGGATAGAGGTGCCTCTCGACAGACGTCTTGGGTCACCAAATATACCACCCGAAAGGGGTAGACAACGAACGTATCTCCCGAGGCAAAAAGCAGGCGAATCGTGTCCCGTAGGTAGATGCGCTCCGACTTTTGAAGCCTGTTATCGGGCATGTTCGGTGAGGTATAGATCCAAAGCGGCAGGCATAGAGGTAACTCCCGGTATAGGGGCTCTGAAGTCTAAGCGCAAGCCGGCTTGTTCCACAGCCTCGGCTGCAGATTCGCTGAATGCTCCAATCACTTTTTCTCCTTGTACAAAATCGGGACACAACTCCTTGAGAGCCTTGATCCCATAAGGGCTGAAAAAGAGGATTATATCATGGTCAAAAGCCTTGGGCTCTTCATCCAATCCACGAGTAACGGTACGGTACATAACAGCCTGATTATAGCTTATTTTCCGTTCGTTCAACATATCGAAAAGGGTCGAATCGGCATTCTCGGAAACAGGAAGGAAGTAAGTTTCCTTAGGATGTTTGGCGATGACGTTTACCAAATCGCTCAACTGTCCATTATCACCGAAAAAGACTTTACGCTTGCGGTACACAATGTACTTCTGTAAATATAGAGCTATCGACTCGCTGGGACAGAAGTACTTCATCGACTCGGGGATGGAGAGCCGTAAATCTTTTGCCAAAGAAAAAAAGTTGTCAATGGCAGATTTGGAAGTCATTATGATGGCAGTGTGTGCCAAAACGTCTACACGTTGTTTGCGAAATTCGGCAGGCTCTACGGTTACAACCTTTATTAGCTGTCTGAACTCCAATGTATAGCCATGTTTTTCTGCTATGGAGTAGTAGGGAGAGCCACCGGAGGCAGGTTCCGGTTGTGATATAAGTATCTTTTTTGTCGGTGCGGTCATATTTTCTAATTGTAAAATTTACACATACCCCCGTATCGCAACCCATGCTAAAAGGGCAAAGGGTGCTACTTCGTGGGTACAAAGGTACAAAGAAAGTTGTAGATGTGTAATATGTGTCTCTTTTAGAACGCTTATAGTGCGTCGAATGACAAAAATACGCCAAATAAAAAAGGTTGTCACAGCTATCCATATACCCACATTCAGGCTTTGAGCAGAAGTCATCATCAGCAAGGCGGGATATAGAGGCAGAGACCAAAGCCACTCAAGCAGATTGTACCCATTTTTCCAAGAACGATACCGCGGTGTGGAGAGATAGACGTAGCCCAAGGCTCTGTACAGCGAGCGATGCAACGAAAAAAAGAGATACATACCCACAAAAAGTGCAGAGAGCAATAGGATCATTTCCTCAAGTGCAATCCCCGCCAAAAAACCTTCTGCATCTATGTAAAGATAGAGAGTAAGGGCAAGAACAAGAGCCGATTGAAGTCGTCCCAATTGAAGGAAAAGAATAGGGGCAATGTACCGCTTTACCTCCTCGAAGAATATATCTTCTTTATAGAAAACAACAGCCTCGAAGAGACGAGGATAAAGACGAGGAATGCGGTAAGATGCAAACCCCAAAAAGAGTAAACCTATGAGGAGAAGCAGATAAGTAACATCATATATTATCTGTCCTGTCCAAAAATAAGCATAGGGCATAGGCGTTACTTCGTTTAGCCTTGTGGGCGCTCTTGCTTCTTCTTGAGGAGAAGTACGGCGCGTTGGTGGCGGTGTAATTGCTCGCGAAGGGTATCTCTTTTGCGGATAAGTTCTGCAAAATGGATGGTTTGCAGCAACGGATCTCGAAGTGCGGAGCTGAGGCGATAGCTGTGTATAGTTCGATTTTTGTTGGTGAGCTGTATCGTTACCTCTGCTCGTTGGGCGGCACTTTCTTGTAAAAAGAGGGCTATGAGTTGGCTATCATTGGGCGGAAGTTGCAGCGTGGTGTAGTGCAATCCCCCCGTAGAGAAGCTGTGATTGTGCGCCTTATCGGCAGGAAGAGGCGAAGTTGTTGCTTTTGCTCCAAGAGAATTGCTTACTTGTAAAGCATCGCAGGGCATCGGTCGCTTGCCTATGTAGTAATGAACGAGGGTCAAAAAACCTTTTGCATCGCACGACGCATAGAGATAATAGCCTGCCATTGTGGGTGCCGATTGCTGTTGAGGAGCGGTATACTTTGCGCTACGTGTGGAATTTTCGGGGAGAAATAGCATCTTTTTATCCATGCTATCCAATGCCCTATTCACCTCCAAAAGGGCATGTTCGGTAGAATCGATAAGGAAAAGATGCTTCTGTTGCAGCGCTGTTCTACGCAGAGCAAGGACCTCTTGCCGAAGAGATAATTCGGTGCTCCATACTTGATCCATCGAGTCGGCAAGTGCAATTGCCTCCGCAAAAGCACCTCGTTCCGTACAGTGGCGCAAGCGATGCAACGCACGTTCCTTTTCCCGATCTTCGGAGGAACAACCTCCCACCACCAGAGCGGAGAGGAAAAGGAGTATTGATGGAACGATTGCCTTGTATATCATCTTAGAAGACGCTTACTTTCAGATATTTCTTGGGATTGGCTTTTATGTCATTTACCAAAGTTTCGATGGTTTTGAGCAATCCATTCACATCGTTGTATAGTTCGTCGTTGTGTACCAATTTGCCCACCGTACCCTCCGAGGTATTGATCTGCTGTGTAATCTTCTTCAATTCGGCACTCGTGGTCTCTAAGTTTTGTACCAAAGACTTGAGTTGAACCTCATCGAGTTGCTGTGTAAAGCGTTCGAGACGCATTGCCGAGGAGTCTGCCGAGCGCAATATATTTGCTACATCGCGCCCCATATAGGTGTCCACCTTACCAATAATGCTGTTGATACCCTGAACGGCTTGATGCGTGCGTTGTACCGTGGCGTGCGCTTCCTTCAAAGTAGCTGTAATCATCGGGTCGTTGGCAACGGCATTGATGGCAGTAAGTGTGGAGTCTATTTTGGGCAACATTTGCACTACGGCGGGCAATATATTGTTGGTAACCACCGTCATGGGATCATTTTCGGGCAGCACCGTTTCGATAAAATCTCCCTGTTCCAATACCTCTGAGGAGGTTCCGAGTTTCAAATCGAGTTGTGCTCCACCGAACAATGACAGTCGTGTAGTGGCAGAAGTTCCCTTGGGTAAGCGCACAGACTTGTCTATGTTGATCTTCACAACCGTGGAGGCATTGTGCTCCAAGTCAAACTCAAGCCCTTGCACAGAGCCCACCTTATAACCATTGATAAGCACCGGGGAGGCAACAACTATGCCGGAGACGTCATCAAAACGGGCATAATAATACTTCTCCTTACTGAACACGGAGAGACCTTTTAGGTAGTTGATCCCTAAGTAGAGGATGGTTGAGGCGAAAATCACCCAAAAACCAACGAGGGCAATCTTAGTAGTTTTCTTCATATCGGGGTTTTGTTTGGTGTGTTATCTCTCTTTTTATTCTTTCGTTTAGTAGATGGTGCCGATACGTGCGCCATTTTTATAGACGACGATATGCGCCCCGGGGAAACGTTTTTGATACTTCTTGAGCAGTTGTTGTGCGGCTTTCTTGTCGTTGGGCGCCTCTATCATATAACAATATACCCTGCCATTGCGTTCGCAGCGCACTTTCTCACCCTTGAAATCGGCACTATTGGTCGATATTTTTTTCTTCAATGCCATGATTTGTATGGCATAGGTTTCTTGTGTGGAAGAGGGAGTTTGAGGCTTTGTGGAAACGGTTTCATCGGTGTTGTTCACAGATGGCTCTTCTTTTTCCTCAGTCGAGTCTGCAGAGGTGGGAACTTCGGGTTCAGGCGTGGCAGGAAGTTCGTTCTCCACGGTAGTCAATCCAAAGCTCTTGTTGTATGCTTTGTAATAGTTGCCAAATCCTTCTACAATGGCATTGGAGAGAGCTCGTTGCCCATGGGCACTCAATAGGAATGCCGCTTCGCTCTTATTGGTGATGAACCCCAACTCAATAAGGATGCTCGGCATGGCGGTTTCTCGGATAACGAGGAAACCCGCTTGGCGCACACCGCGATCGACGAGCGCAGTCTTGCCCAATTGTGTCTGTACGGCTTGGGCAATCTTTATACTTTGATCTATATGTTTGTTTTGGAGTAACTCAAACATGATGTAGCTTTCGCTGGAAGAGGGGTCGAAACCTTGGTAGGTGCGCTCATAGTTTTCCTCCAAAAGAATGGATTCGTTCTCTTTCATCGCCACACGCAGGTTGTCTTCATTACGCCAGAGTCCCAACACGTAGGTTTCCACTCCGGAAGCGGCAGAACGGGCTGCATTGGTGTGGATACTCATGAAAAGGTCTGCTTTGTTTTTGTTGGCGAAGTTGGCACGCTGTTGCAATCCTATGAACGTGTCGTCCTTGCGTGTGTAGAGCACCTTTACGTTGGGAAAACGCTGAGCAATCATCTCTCCCACACGCAAACCCACGGCAAGGTTTATATCCTTTTCTTTGCCACCGTATGCCACCGCACCGGCATCTTTGCCACCATGTCCCGGGTCTATAACCACGGTAAATCTCTCTTTCTTATTGCGTTGCGCTTGCAACGCCGAGGGGAGCGATACCCCTGTAAGCAAGAGCATCAGGGCGATGAAAAAACGTTTACAACGAATAGAGTTCATTGCTTTGTCGGGTTTCTTCTTTATACATTAAAACGGAAGTGCATGATATCACCGTCTTGTACGACATATTCCTTGCCCTCCACATTCATCTTGCCGGCTTCTTTCACAGCCGCTTCGCTACCGAGAGCAATGTAATCTTCATATTTGATCACCTCTGCACGGATAAAACCTTTTTCAAAGTCGGTATGGATAATCCCCGCACATTGGGGTGCCTTGCTCCCTTTGATAAAAGTCCATGCACGTGTTTCATCTGCCCCTGAAGTAAAGTAGGTTTGTAGATTGAGTAATGCATAGGCTGCACGGATAAGGCGACTGACGCCCGACTCCTCCAAACCAATCTCTTCGAGGAACATTTGACGCTCTTCATAAGTTTCCAGCTCGGCGATTTCGCTTTCGATCTTTGCCGCCACGACGAGCAACCCTGCCCCTTCGGCAGCAATCGCCTCACGCACACGCTCCACATAGGCATTCCCTTTTGTGGCAGAGGCTTCATCTACGTTACATACATAGAGTACGGGTTTGGCGGTGAGTAGATAAAGGTCTCGGGCAGCATCCTGCTCCTCTTTCTTCTCAAACTGCACCGTGCGAGCATTTAAGCCCTTCTCAAGAGCCTCTTTGTACTGTTGCAACACGCTCACCACAAGGGCTGCTTGTTTGTCTCCCCCTGTTTTGGCTTGTTTTTCGAGCTTGGCAAGGCGGCTCTCTACGGTTTCCAAATCTTTCAGTTGAAGCTCCGTATCAATAATTTCTTTGTCTCGAATGGGGTCCACCGAACCGTCCACGTGTGTAATGTTATCGTCGTCAAAGCAACGCAATACGTGCAAGATGGCATCGGTCTCTCGGATGTTGCCGAGAAATTTGTTCCCTAATCCTTCGCCTTTGCTTGCCCCTTTTACCAATCCGGCAATGTCTACAATCTCCACCGTGGCAGGAATGAGCCGCTTGGGATTATCTATTTCCGCCAACTTGTTGAGCCGCTCGTCGGGTACTGTGATGACACCCACGTTGGGCTCGATTGTGCAGAAAGGGAAATTGGCAGACTGCGCCTTTGCGTTTGACAAGCAATTGAATAGGGTAGATTTACCTACGTTGGGCAAACCAACGATACCGCATTGTAACGACATTGTATGTAACTATCTTAATTTCTAACTGTTTATACCGCTACAAAAGTAGCCTTTTTGTGCCTAATTATGAATAGAGAGAGCAGAGAGAAGAATACAAAAAGCAACGATCGCACTTCGGCAATCATTGCTTTTCTATTGGACAGATAGTGGCACCAACCGTTCGGAGTTCCTTCCCCAAACAAAGGAAGGAAGACTTGGATCAGTATCGAAGCGGGGAAAAAATTATCACCCCCGGCAGTGCCGTAATGCGACACTCTCGGGGCGTATTACTCTTTCGGCTCTTAAAAGCAGATCCTGCATAGTAACTCAAATACCCGACAATCAGCAGCACCACCACCATCGCAAGGGCAAACAGCACCTTAGGCTCGGAGATTACAAAACGGAGAAACCCTCTTGCCACAATGGATAGAAGCATGATAATCAAGCTCCAAATGTCCATTTTCTTTCTGTTTCATAATATCCGGTTCGTATTTTTCTTTTGATTCAAAAACGAATTTCCCTTTTCTCTTCGGATAGAAAAACTTCAGATCAATCTGGGAAACCCGAGTATTAAAGCTACGACTAACTTACTCAATAGAAATATACCCAGTTGTGCTGCAAAAATGGCAATGAAGAGAAAGCGTATTTGTTTCCAACTTACCGACTCATTCAATCTTAAAACATAAAACACAAAGTAGTATAAAGCAATAGTACTCGCTGCCCCCAAGACAAAACCGATTGCCAAAACAATCCAGGCATTATTTATGATCCAAGAAAGGAAAAAGGTAGAAAAATTAAATACCATAAAGGCAATGAAGATCCAGGGATCTTTCATGATATTACCTCTCATACCCAAACTCACTTTTTGTCTCCATAATCTCTCTCTGCCATTCTCACACAATCAAAGTATTTATCCGTTATTTACTGATAACTAATCACATAGCCTACTGTGATTTTTTTACAATGATTGTTCCAATATAGCTCTTGCAGAACATAAAATCACTACTGCAAATGTAGCAAAACCAAACGAGATGGCAGAAATATTTAATTTCTATGTTCTCGCCGAATATCTCCGCTCTTTCGCAGAGTTCGGAAGAGTCTTTTTTTGTCTCTCTTGGTAAATGGGGTATCTTTGCCTTCGTTATAAACATTCTTACCAACGAACAGAAGATGAAATATCCTACCTCTCTGCAAGAACTTTATGCGCCCGAATACAGTCATTGTTTCGGCTGTGGGCAGATACACCCCACAGGACTGCACATTCGCAGTTACTTGATGGACAGTGGCGTGGAAGCTGTTTGTCATATCACACCCCCCGATTACTATACGGGCGGGGTGCCGCACAATCTCTACGGCGGAGCCATGGCTATGTTTTTCGATTGCCACGGAACGGGTTCGGCTGCCGGATTTTATATGGTGCATCACGGGATAGAAGCGTCGCCCGACAAGATCGAACGCTTTGTTACTGCGCATTTGGAGGTCGATTATCTTCGCCCCACCCCCATGCAACAAGAGCTGAAAATTATTGCCACACCCACGGAAATCGGCGCACGCAAGGTGGTGATGCAGATGGAAATGTGGGCAGGAGAGGTGAAGACTGCCACGGCGATGATGGTTGCCGTGCGCATTCCCTCTTGAGGTGCTGACGCAAAAGTTATCGGGGTGTATTCCCGAGCCACACTACCGTTGATCGGAAGAGGCTATAATTTTGTACGCATACAAACGCAAAATTGTATGCATACAAACGGCAAATTGAATGCATACAAATCCAAATTTGAATGCATACAATATAGTACTGATAATCAACACAAAAAAAAGCTCGATAGCGCAAGGCTTCGAGCTTCTTCTTTATAGATGGGGTTTCTGTCGATGATAAATCGGGTGTTCAATGCGCCTCCAACCAGTTGGCTCCGATACCGATTTCCACTTCCAAAGGCACACGCAGCCCCTCTATGGCGTGCATCATTTCATGGCGCACCAAATCGGTGAGTGCATCGAGTTCGCTGCGATGTGCATCAAAATTGAGTTCATCGTGCACTTGCAATATCATCCTACTCTTCATTTGTCGCTCTCGCAAAGCACGATCTATGCGCACCATGGCAACCTTGATCAGGTCGGCAGCGGCTCCCTGTATCGGTGCGTTCACCGCATTGCGCTCGGCAAAAGAGCGCACCGTGGCTGTACGACTGTTCATATCAGGCAAGTAACGACGACGCCCCATGATGGTTTCCGCATAGCCCTTGCTGCGCGCATCATGAAGACATCGGTCTATGAAGGCTTTGATGGTGGGGTAAGAGGCAAAGTAGCTGTCAATGAGACTTTGCGCCTCTTTCGGGGGGATATGGAGACGTTGGCTCAAACCGAAAGCGGAAATACCATAGATAATGCCAAAGTTGGCGGTCTTGGCAAAGGATCGTTGCAGAGCGGTAACCTCCTCCGGAGCCACTTTGTATATACGTGCCGCAGTGGTGCGGTGAATATCTTCGCCTTGGCAAAAAGCGTTGATGAGATGCTCATCCTCACTGAGATGCGCCAAAAGCCGCAATTCAATCTGCGAATAATCGGCACTGAGGAAAAGAAAATCGGCATCGTGCGGTACCAAAGCGGAGCGGATTTCTTGTCCCACGGAAGAGCGAATGGGGATATTCTGCAGGTTGGGATTGCTGCTGGACAAGCGTCCCGTGGCAGCTACGGCTTGATTGAACGATGTATGGAGCTTGCCATCGGGGTAGAGCTGCGTGGGTAAAGCCTCCACATAAGTGCTTAATAGCTTCTTCACGCCCCGATAATCGAGGATGCGCTGCACTATGGGATGCGCACCGGCATACTGCAAAAGCACTTCTTCGCTTGTGGCATAGCCTCCGCTCTTGGTTTTGCGAGGCTTATTGCTGACGTTCATCGTCTCAAAAAGGATTTCGCCCACCTGCTTCGGACTGCTTATATTGAATGCTTGCCCCGCCTCCTCATAGATGCTGCTCTCCAGGTTGTGTAGTTCCCCCTCCAAACCTTGTGCCACTTCGGATAAGCGTTGAGTGTCTAAGCGCACGCCCCGCTCTTCCATACGTTTGAGTACCGATAAAAGCGGCATCTCCACCTCGGTAAAGAGCGTGTACATACCCTCCTTTATCAACTCATCACGCAGTATGGGATAGAGGCGAAGGGCTATGTCGGCATCCTCTGCAGCATAGTCGCTCAAGCGTTCGAGGGGCACATCCTTACGGAGGTTGAAGTTTTTCAGCGGTGACAAATCGTCGTAATGAATGGGCGTATAGGAGAGATATTGCTCGGCAAGGGCGTCCAAATTATGCGGTCGCTCGGGAGCAATGAGGTAATGCGCCAGCAGTGTGTCGAAGAGCGAAGAAACTTCCTCTATGCCGTATCGGCTCAAGACTTTGAGGTCAAACTTGGCATTTTGTGCCACCTTCAAGATGGTGGGGTTCTGCATCAAGACAGACAGTGGAGCGAGCCACGCACGCACGGCAGTCGCTTCTTCGGGAAGAAGAATAAAGTATGCCTCTCCCTCGGCAGGAGCAAACGATGCGCCCACAATATGGCAACTCAAAGCATCCAATCCATCCGTCTCTGTATCGAAAGCAAATGCCGTCGTTTCAGCCAAGCGTTGCCACAGTTTTTGACACTCTTCCTCCGTAGTGATCAAAGTGTATTGATGCGGCACGTCTGCCAATCGCTTCTTCGGGTTCGTTTCGTTGAGTAAAGCAGCATCGAAGAGAGTGGTTTCTTCCTTTTCTTTCTGCGCAGAAGCATCGGAACCCAAGCCGGCAAAAAGCGGCGTGGAAGAGTCAAACAGCTCCCGTTCTCCATCGTTCAAAGTGCTGCTTAGGAGGGGAATGCGCTTGGATAAAGAGCGGAACTCATATTCTTCAAACAACTTCTGCACCGGTTCGGTATGCGGTTGTTGGCGTACCAGCGAAGAGGTGTCGAAATCGAGCGGAATATCCGTGCAAATGGTGGCTAAATAACGAGAGAGTAAAGTCATCTCTTTGTTTTCTTCGAGCTTGTTTTTTGTGCCGGCTTTCAACTCGGAAAGATGTTCATAGATGCCCTCAATCGAGTGATAATTACGAAGTAATTCGGATGCCGTTTTCGGTCCGATCCCCTTACAACCGGGGATATTATCGGCAGTGTCTCCCACCAATCCCAAATAATCGATCACTTGAATAGGGGCGTTCAAGTCAAACTTTTCGCAAACCTCCCGAGGTCCCCATAGTTCATACCCCTTGGTGGAGGGGCGATACATCCGACAACGCTCCGTAACCAACTGAGCATAATCCTTATCGGGCGTAACCATATATACGTCATATCCCTCCTTCTCGGCTCGGTGTGCCACGGCTCCGATCACATCATCTGCTTCATAGCGAGGGATCTCAAGCACGGGAATTGCCATGGCTGCCAACAGCCTCTTTATCTCCGGAACAGCCCAAACAATCCCTTCGGGAGTTTCATCTCTTTGCGCTTTGTATTCGGCATATTCTTCGTGTCGGAACGAACCGCCTTCGGGGTCAAATACAACCGCCAATAGATCGGGTCGCTCTTTTTCCAAAATGTCCAGCAAGCTGAGCGTAAACCCAAACAAAGCACTTGTATTGATACCTTTGGAGTTAATGCGCGGTGAACGAATAAAAGCATAATAAGATCGGAAAATAAGAGCATAAGCATCTAAAAGAAAAAGGCGTTGTGCAGACATAAAAGATCGAGATATTGAGAACGAGTATTAAAAGGAGTAGAGATTGTACGTCAAGCCCCACACGAGCAAAAGAAGAATTATAAGCAGCAGGGATAGGATATTGAAGCTCCTTTTGGTGCGAATAACGCCCGAGAGAAGCGTAGCTATGGGTAAAATCAAGAGCAACAAATAGCCCTCTAAATGTTGGCTGAAGAGCAAACCTCCCAATAAAAGGAATAGAGTACGTATGAGCGTTGCCGTGAGTTGCAGCACCTTAACCTTCTTTTCGGAAAGTCGTATCATAGTGGCTGCTGCAGCGGCAAGAGATAGAAGCAGGAGAATAGCACCACCAATCCACAGTGTGGGTGCGTTTGGCAATGGATTTTGTCCGATGGGAGCAAAAGCAATCATCGGTTCCAAGGAGTGGATGAACTCTTCGCCCCAGCCGCCTATAAGGATAACGGTGGCGAGCAAAAAGAATGGTGCAAAGTAACCAAAAAGAAAAGCCATCAGATTGCGCAGCGAAAAGGCTTGCAAGTCGATCATATTGAAAAGCATTATCGGCAGCAACAACAGAGATGGCGGCCAGAGTATTGTGCCGAAAGAAAGAGCTATGGCGCAATTGGTAACATCAAAAGGGGCGTTATCCATTCGGTAGGCTGCATAGAGAGCATGGTGAGCCAAAGCCCAAAAAGGAAGCACCAAAAGAGCCGGGTGTGTGCCTAAAGAGATGGGGAAGAGGAGTATCAATAGGAGAGAGAGTGGCAAGCTCTTGTTGCGCTCCATCTCGTCATAAAGGACATAAGTATTGGTGGTTATGCGCATTGCCACGATGCCGACAAATAAGAAGAATACACTCACCAACGGAGCGATAACAGGAGGCAATAAGCGCAAAACATCTAAAAAGTAACCCTCCGCCGAAGTAAATGACGGCGGATATGCCGAGCGCACAAAGAGCAGCAGCCCGAAAAGAAGCAAAACGATGCCCGAAAGAGTGCGGCTGTATGGGAGTTGCCTCGAGAATGGAGAGCGTCTTTTCATGGGAATATTCCGTATGAAAATGATGGAAGAGAGGAGTTTCATCTCCCATCCACACCGATGGAGCAAAGGAGCTTTTCGGTGTGAATGGAAGGATGAACTGTCATTGTCAATCTTGAGAAAGCAAATCGTTACCTATGTCGTGACGATAGTTTTTGCCCTCAAACAGCACTTGTTGTGCCACAGTATAACTTCTATTTTGCGCTTCTTTCAAGTCTGTACCATAGGAGCTTACGGCTAATACCCGTCCGCCCGAAGTAACCAATTTACCGTCCGATATGGCTGTACCCGCATGGAATAGCTGTGTGTCGAAGGTGGGCTCGGGGAGCGTCATATCGTATCCTTTGATGTAACTCCCGGGGTAACCGCGAGAAACCAACATAACGCAAGCGGCACTCCGAGGGTCTTCTTCCATTTGATACGATGCCAAAGAACCGTCGGCAATGCCTTTGAGCAGTAAGAGGAAGTCGCTTGCAATGCGCAACATGACCACTTCTGTCTCGGGATCGCCCAAGCGGCAATTGTATTCGATGACAAAGGGATCGCCTGCCACATTCATCAAGCCCAAGAATATAAAGCCTTTGTATCGGATACCGCTCTTTTGCAAACCCTTGAGGGTAGGTTCGATAATCCGTTCGGTAACCTTTTGCATAAACACTTCGTCGGCAAACGATACGGGGCTGACAGAGCCCATACCTCCGGTATTGGGACCCGTATCGCCATCTCCCACTCTTTTGTAATCTTTAGCCACGGGTAACACTCGATAGCTGTCTCCATCCGTAGCGACAAAAACGGAACATTCGATCCCTTGCAGATACTCTTCGATCACGATGCGTTGTCCCTTTGTGCCCCATGTGCCTTCTGCCAATTCGGAGAAAGCCGTCATTGCCTCCTCCAATGAGGGGACGATGAGCACTCCCTTTCCCGCTGCCAAGCCATCTGCTTTGAGCACATAAGGCGGACGCAATGTTTGCAAAAAATTGAGGGCTGCCGTTTTCTCTTCGGATCCGAATGATTGGTACCGTGCCGTAGGGATATTGTTTTCCGTCATGAAGGCTTTACTGAAGTCCTTACTTCCCTCCAAACGAGCGCCTGCTGCGTTGGGACCTACTACCAAAAGGTGTGGAAAGAGCGACTTTTGCTCCTCAAAATAGTCCGCAATACCCTCTACCAAAGGGTCTTCGGGACCAATCACCAACAAGCCGATTTCATGCTCTTTGATGAATTGCCCCACTGCGACAAAGTCTTTTATATTCAAGTCGGGAACATTCGTCCCGTAGGTTTCGGTACCTCCATTACCCGGAGCGATGAAAAGATGTTCCAAACAAGGGCTGGAAGATATCTTCCAAGCCATGGCACTCTCTCGCCCTCCCGAGCCTAAAAGAAGTACATTGAGGCGTCCGGAAGCACGTTTGTCTTCCATTGATTCGGTGAATTTATACTCCACACTGTTGGGGAGTTGTTCTTTGTTGAGTTGGTTGGGTATCATAGAAAATCGTTGAAATAGCGAGCAATGGTTGTATTTAAGTGAACTCTGTCTACACCGCGCACATTGTGTTCATGCGTCGGATAAAACATACAGTCGGGATAGGTGCGAGCCTTGATCGCAGCCTCTACAAACGCCTGTCCGTGCTGCCAAACCACCACGGGGTCAATGGATCCATGGATAAGTAAAAGGCGACCTTTCAAATCTTTGGCACGCAGTGTCAGGTTGTTGGCTTTGTAACCTTCGGGGTTTTCTTGGGGTGCATCATTGTAACGTTCGCCGTACATAATCTCGTAGCGACTCCAATCCATTACGGGACCTCCGGCAACCCCTACCTTGAATACATCCGAGTGGGAAAGCATCAAATTGGTAGTCATAAACCCTCCAAAGCTCCAGCCATACACTCCGATACGCTCACGATCTACCCACTTATGCTCCAAGAGAAAGTCTACTCCTGCCATTTGATCTTCCATCTCTATGGTGCCCACACGGCGGTGTATGGCTTGCTCGAAGTCGCGTCCTCGATGTGCAGAGCCTCTGTTGTCCAACGTAAAGAGTACATAACCCTGTTGTGCCATGTAAATATCCCATCCACCGGCACCACCCATCCAGGAATTGGTTACCAATTGAGCGTGCGGACCTCCATAAACATACACAATAACGGGATATTTCTTCTGAGGATCGAAGTCCAATGGTTTGATCAAACGATAGTGCAGTTCCGTTGTGCCATCCTTAGAGGTGATGGAACCCAACTCGATGGTAGGCATACGGTATCCTTTTGTCGGGTCGGGAGCTGTGAGGATGTTCTCAACTATTTTGCCGGAAATGGAACGCAAAACGATATTGTTAGGCACAGTTGTGGAGGAATAACTGTCTATAAAAGCCGTACGAGAGGCATTCAGCCGAACATTGTGCATCCCTTTTTCGGGAGTGAGATCCGTCAGTTTGGAGCCATCCAAGCGGATGCTGTAAAGCCTTCTTTCCAAAGGACTCGCCATGGTACTCTCAAAGAAAAGAGTTTTGCCATCGTTACTAAACCCTTTGAAATCGGTTACTTCCCATGCTCCTTTTGTAATTCGGCGAAGTTTTCCACCCGAGGTATTGCCCAGATAGAGGTGGTTAAAACCATCGGTGCGAGACAACCAAATGAACTCTTGATTGCTCCCGGGAAGAAAAATCATAGGATTGCGAGGTTCGATATACTTGGCATCCTCTTCCGTAAAGAGCGTTTGTATTCGGAGTCCGCTGGCAACATTGTATTCATTCACATCCGAACGAGTTTGCGCTCTGTTTATCTCTGCCATGAAAATCGATTGGCTATTGGGCGACCAGGCAATGTTGGTCAAATAGTGCTCGGGATCCCCGTCCGTCTTCAAATAAATGGTTTTTCTCGAAGAAAGATCATAGATACCCACGGTAACATGATGGCTCGGATCGCCTGCCATGGGGTAACGAAGAGGGGTAACGTATGCCTTTTTTTCCGTGATTTGAACGATGGGATAGCCCTCCACCATGGATTGATCCATGCGGTAGAATGCCACTTTTTTACCATCGGGACTCCAAAATATGCCCTTTTCAATGCCAAACTCTCGCTGATGCACTGCATCTCCATAGATAATTTTATCTCCATCATTTTGGGCAATAAGCTCAAAAGTAGGTTTTGCATCGGCACTCGTCAATGCTGCCGTAAGAAGCAATGCCCCGTTTGCAGAGCGCACCACGGCATGCGTCAGCGTAGGATTAACCTCCATCAAGCTATGAGGAGAAGAGGCATTCGCATCTTGCAGCCCAAAACTAAGCACCAAACGTTTGTTTTTTACGTCCACAATGTAGTAGTGCGTAGGAGTAGGGAGGGCTATATAATCATTGTATCCTGCAACGGAGGTGAAAAAAGGGAAACGCCCTGCCATGCTTAAAAAGGTTTCTTGCGGAATGATTTGGCGTATATCTTCCAAAGAGAGAACCGCTTTCTTGCCTTTCTTCTTTTGCACGGAAAGGAGTTTATCTCCCTCCACAAAGAGAGCTTGATCGCCAATCCATTGCAAGCGATCTACATATTGAGGATAAAAATTGTCAAAAAAAGTGCGCCCGCCAAAGGTAACATCATCCAAAGTGTACAGTCCTTGGTTGCTTTGTGCTTGTACTTCGGGCTGAAAAGGAAGAGTGCCTAACAGCAACGGTGCTGCGAGCAGGGCTTGTAGGAAAACTTTCTTCATAGGAAATATAGGGTTGTTTTATAGGTGTTTGTTAGTTATCGCCTTCATCAAAAACTTGTATGCTTCGCCCCTTTCTCCGCCGTTCTTCCTGAGCAAAACGGGTGCGAGGCATGAAATCTGAGTTTTTTCGCTCACCAATGCGTGCTCTACGTTTGGGGATTGCATTACTTTCATCTGCCGAATTTTCGGGGCAAGAGGGCGAAAAACGAAATTTGTACCCTCCGTGTTCGCGAGCTTTTTGTCCTCTTGACGGCGAAGTTGAATGATGCCTTTCTTCACGTTGTTTGCGATCTGTACGCTCTCTGTTTGCCTCCTTGGGGGTCGTTGCTCCCCGTTTGAAATCCTCTCTCTTCCCCGCAAAAAGATCGTAACTGCGGAGCTCGCACTCTATATCTCCGTTGAAAAGTATTTCTTTGGAGGAATGACGCAAAGCAATGGCACTATAAAACGATTGACGCGGTGCTATAATCCATACTTTGGAGCCGGTATATTTATGCTTCAGTTGGCTGCCGATCATACTGTACAATCGTTCCATATCGAAGCGATTAAGACGCTCTCCGTAGGGAGGATTGAGCACTACCAAAGCCGGATTTTCGGGACCTTCACGCTCTTCCATGGCAACTCTTTCGAGGGTTATATCCGATCCTAATCCCGCATTGCGCACATTGTGTTGTGCCACGGCTATGGCATCGGAGGCAATATCGCTGCCATAGATGTGGTGGGCAAAAGGCGTCTCATGCGTGACATCTTCGCGTATGGAACGCCATAGAATAGGATCGAAATCCCCCCACTCCTCAAAGGCGAAGCTCTTGCGCCACGTACCGGGGGCGATGTTACGAGCAATCAAAGCCCCTTCTATGAGGAAGGTCCCCGATCCACACATGGGATCTATGAGATCACACGAACCATTCCAACCGGCTTTGAGAAGAATGCCCGCCGCCAAAACTTCGTTGATAGGTGCCGGCGTTTGGCGCACTTTATAACCTCTCTTGTGAAGACTCTCGCCCGAACTGTCGATGGAGAGCGTTACATTGCGCCCCGAAATGTGTACATTGAACCTAACTTGTGGATGCGTGGTCGAAACAGAAGGGCGCAATCCTTCGGGGTGATGATGCTTAAAGAAGTCTGCAAGAGCGTCTTTTACTCGGTAGCTTACATAGCGACTATTACTGAAAAAGTCGGAATAAACAACCGGATCGATTAAGAATGTTTGCTCCACTTTCAAGTAGCGCATCCAATTGAAGCGCACCAATTCGTCGTAGAGTTGTTCTATATTGCTACATTGAAACTCATAAATGGGCTTTAGAATGCGTAAAGCCGTTCGGAGATGGAAATTGGCTTTGTAAAGCAATTCCTTATTTCCCTCAAAACGCACCATACGTCGTCCCGCCACAACCTCCCGAGCTCCGAGCGCGCGCAACTCTTCGGCAAGCACCTCTTCCAAACCGGCTAAGGTTTTAGCCACCAAAGGAAAGCGTTCGTCTACTTTTTTCTCCGCCACGGCAGAGCTTTCAGATGCGATATTTTGTCCTTCTTTCATGCGATAATCTTCTATACCACAAAGATAGTTAAATATACTTAGCCTTCTTGGTTTGAGAAGAAAAGCCTAACGGTATATTATATCATAGGTAACGAATGGAAACAAATAGCGATAAAGCCCGACGAATGAAGTGAGGGAATAAATGAAGATACACAACACTTTCGGGTGGGGTGAAAAGAGTGATGAAAAACAATTGAGATGGTCAATATGAAATTAAAATGCCCCAAACTTAGAAATAAAGTTTTGCTCCCGTGTAAATGTTTTTTGGGGGGCGTGTGGGAAAACTTTTGCGTGCGACAAATCATCTTTGTATTGGGATATATGTGTTCTTTTTTTATCTGTGTATGGGTGTTGGTGCTGCGAGCGTGCGGCATTGCGTTGAGGTATATCTTCCTCCTTGTATAGGCGATAGCGGCTCGGGATTGTGTGGTAGATGCGTATCCTGTTGAGGTGTGTGCTTTTCGTGTGCCCATCGGGCAAGCATTTATGGAGGACAAGACACCTTATATATAGGCTGCATGGCATTGCCGTTGCGCATTCTTTATTGTATTTAATGGGCAAAAGAAAAAAACTCTCCTTTCCCATTACGTAGAAAAGAGAGGGCTGTGCGGGGAGCGATTCGGCTCCTCAAAGAGAGGCGTTATGCAGCATTGTCTGACCTGTAAAAGGTGAATGTCTCTTCTATTTTCATTCGCTTGCCGTCCGAAGCCAACCGATCGATAAGCTCGAAAGTGAAGGTTAGTTGCAGATCCTGACCGGGCACCCAATCGGGCTTCTTGCTCAAAAAGAATGAAAAGCAGTGATGGGACAAACGAACCTTCTTCCACGCTTCTTTGTCGTCTCCCTTTATATAATGAAGCTCTTGTTTGTCGTCATCAAATCCCGACTCCACATACGAGGCATAATCATTGAACATGAACGTAGCCAAAGGTGACAAATCGCTTCCGACGGGATACTCCTCACCGAAAGAACAATTTGCCGTAACGGTTACTTTCTCAAAGCTTGCCAAGCAAAGGGTTAAAGATTTGGGCAATTCGTTCGGGTGCGTCTTTATCCAAGGTTTACGCTCTCGATAGTTGCGCACGTCGAAGAATTCGTGGTAACGCGGATGGTGGGCGTGTACATCTTTCAGGAGAAAGCGGAAAGTCATCGCCGGACCCTTGCCCTCGGCATAGCGTTCTCGGTCGTAGCGTATGCGTTCCGAAAAGGTGCCAAAATCATTGATGTTTGCAAAGTTGGAACCATAAAACGGGATCCCGACAATCTGTTCTCTAATGAAACCCACTTGCCCGAATACCTCTTGATCATTCTTCGCATGACCCGGTTTCTGAAATAATATGCAAGAAGAGACCAGCAGCAGCAATGCTGCAAAAGAGGTAATGGAAATGAATAAATACTTAGTACGCATAGCAAAACTCCTTTTTTTAATAAGCCATATAGCCATCGTTATCGATTGAATACTTAAATAGTGGTAAGACTGATAGCGTTTATTAGTCCAATGCAAAGCTATATATTTTTTTAAAGGGCAAATGACAATCTCCCCCTCTGTGAGCACAATGTCACAGAAAGGGGAGGTTAGACGATGCGCTGAAAAAGCTCGATGTTATTTCTTAGCGGCAAAGAGATACGCATGGAACGCCCCTACAAACAGAGCGCCTCCTACGATATTACCCAACGTTACGGGCAAGAGATTGTCCACAAGTAACTGCCCCATGCTTACCTCTGCACCCATCATCATGCCGAGAGGGATGTAAAACATATTGGCAATGGAGTGTTCAAATCCCAGGGTTACGAAGGTCATCACGGGCCACCAAATGCCCAACACTTTTCCCGTCAGGTCTTTTGCTGCCAATCCCAACCAAATGGCAAGGCACACCAACCAATTGGCGCCAATCCCTCGCAAAAAAGCCACACCGAAGGAGAGCGATGTTTTGTCTTCCGCCACGTGCTGCACAGCTTCTCGCCAGGGACCATGCTCCAAAAGCCCCGTTTGATACACTAAAAAATAGGTGAAAGCAACAGCTCCCACGAAATTGGCAAGATAGACAACCGCCCAATACTTCAGAGGAAACAGCGGTGCAATACGCTTTTTCATGAGAGCCGGGATGAGGATTGCATTGTTGCTGGTGAAAAGTTCTGCCCCAGTGATCACCGTGAGGATCAAACCTACGGGGAAGGTGATACCGCTTAACCATTTGCCCAAAGCCGGATTAGCCTCTGTTATGCCGGGAAAGCCTTTTCCCACGAGGAGCGATAAAAATCCGCCCATGGCAATATAGACACCTGCCATAAGGGCTAAGAGAATTACTTTGGACCATGGTTTGCGTTGCTTTGCCTCGGTCATGAGATAGGTTTCTTCGAGGACTTCTTTCGGATTACGTATCATTATATGTACTGTCTTTTGGCATAAAGTACCTTCTGTCGCTCCCCATGGGGCGAAGAAGATACAGGGCACAAAGTTAGAAAATCACGAGGAAACAGTCACCTCGCTCACCGCCATTCTCTGCCCCATTCGCAGACAAAATGCCATTGCCCTCCTTTGCAATAATTCGGAAAATGCAATCTTCCTCTTGGTATACTTTATAAAAATATATTCCTCTATCAATCATTGGTATGATCAATCCCGCTTTTTTTGTTTGTATTTGCAAATAAGTGCCATTTGTATAGATAAAATATTTTATATATTTGCGATCGAGGAGTGGAAATGTTCAATATCCCCTCTTCCGCACAACCCGATTGCAGAAATATACAACCATTAAAAACGATAGTTATGATGAAAAGATTTACCATTTACAACTGTTTTGGGCTTTTATGTCTAACGCTCATCGGACTGATGCTTCCCCTTTCGCTTCAGGCACAAGGTCGCATCACGGTAAAAACCAATAAGAAGATAAACGAAACTTTAAGCGTAAAAATTAAAGCCAATGATGCCGTGCAAGTAGTCGGTGCTACGGGTAAATTCAAAAACGGCTCCACGGTATCTTACAAACTTACCGCACAAGAAGTTTCTTTTGAGGGTGATATTACCGAATTTGAATGCCAAATGGGTAATCTTACAGGGGTTAGTTTAGTTAATACAACCTCTCTCAAAGAACTCGTTGTTTGGATTAATGAAATTAGTGCCATCGACCTTTCGGCTTGTCCCAACCTATCCTACGTAAATGTGCTGAGCAACAAACTCACCACTTTGGATCTATCCAATAATACTAAACTGACGTCGATAAACTGTGCTCAAAACCAAATAACCAACTTGAATATCGGGGCTTGCACGGAACTTGTTTCCTTAGATTGCGGCAACAATAAGCTCAACTCTTTGGATCTAAGCGCCAATACAAAAATGGAAGTGCTCAACTGTGCTTTCAACAACCTCGCAACTCTCGACATAAGTCATCAACCGCTGCTCAAAAACTTCAATTGCTCCAAGAATGAGCTGACAGCACTTGATTTGAGCAATAACCGAGAGATGCAAATCCTTTCTTGTTTTCTCAACAAAATTTCCACCTTGGATTTCGCCAACAATGGCTCGCTGGTTATCGTGGACTGTGGCTTAAATCCGATTGAAAGTCTTGATGTTTCTCCGCTCATAAAGGTTACTATTTTAGATGTATCCGGCTGCCAACTCTCCTCCATTGAGTTGTCTAAAAATGCAGAACTCAAGCGATTGAATTGCCATAAGAATAAGCTGACTGCTCTATCGGTAGCCAACAACAAGAATATCCGACGGGTATCTTGTTACAGCAACGAGATAAAAGGAGAACAAATGACGCAACTCATACAGTCTCTGCGCAGTCTCGACGGCGAGCCCATCGATCCCAAGCAGGCAGAAGGAGAGATCGTAGTGATCGACACAAAGGATCCGGAGGAGAAAAATATCTGTACCAAATCGGATGTAGCCCTTGCTCTCGGCTTGGATTGGTTGGTGAAAGATTTCAATGGAAAGCACAACAATCGTGTCGATTATGGCGGTTCGGAAGACAATATCATCACCGATTGCATCGCTTTTTCTCACGGTACCCCTATTGGAAAATCCATTACGATGAAAATTGTTTCCGATGAAGCCATTACCGTCGAAGGGGTAAGTGGAACTTGGGAAAACGGAAAAGAGATTACCTACACCGTAGACTTACCACGCATTCTCATCTCGGGGAAAGTGAAAGAATTTGCCTGCACAGCAGGAGAGATTACCGGAATAGACCTCTCATCGTGCCCCACTCTGGAGCGTTTGGATGTCTCCATCAACAAAATTGCTTCGCTCGATTTTTCCAAAAACATGAAGTTGAAAGAGGTTAAATGCGAGTACAATCCGATTGAAAAGCTCGATTTCTCACACAATCCCGAACTAACGAAGGTGTGGTGCTATGCAAGCAACCTCAATAGTATCGACGTCAGCCAATGCCCCGAGCTTGATCTACTCTCTTGCAGCGACTGCCAACTGACAGCCCTCGATTTGAGCAACAACAAAAAGCTGACCAAACTGGCGTGTTCCGGTAATAATTTCGGCACTTTGGAGCTTGGCAACAACCTTGCTCTTGAGGTGCTCTGGTGTGCCAAAACAGGGCTGAAAACGCTCGATCTCACTCCATTCAAGAAACTAAGGCAGGTGCTTTGCCAATTCAACGACATCAGCCGTTTGGATCTTTCTCAAAACCCTGAATTGACGCTTTTCTGGGGTTCTTTCAACTTACTTAGCGAGCTCGATTTTTCGCATAATCCCAAGTTGTTGGAAGCCTTCTTCTACGACAACAACATCGGAGAGGATAAGATGGAGCAGCTCATCGGTTCTCTTCCTCAACGTACCGAAAGCGACGGGGCATCCATTGTCGTTGTCAATAAGAACAGTACCACCGAGCAAAACATCTGCCGCACGGAGCAAGTCAATAAGGCAAAAGCCAAGAACTACAAAGTCTATGCGGCTCTCGATGCCAATGCGCTTGAGAAAGAGGAGTATCAAGGTAGCACAGATGCGGAGCTGATCAATCAACCTCTTTTGAGTTGCTACCCCAACCCCGCCTCCGATTACCTGATGATACAAGGTGTCCATCCCCTTACCACAGCTCGTCTGATAGATACCTTGGGGCAGGTGTGGATCGAAGCACAAACCTCCGAAGTAGGTACTCTGCGCCTCGATTTGAGCCATATTCCCGAGGGTAATTATCTGCTTATTGTAGCTCATCAATCGTTCCGAATAACTGTAAAACGCTAATCGGCAGTGATAAATGAACTGTGGGGCGCACTCTTCCCTTTCCGACAAGTGTTGCCCCACATTCCCGTTGCACGTCGCCCATACCCCGACACCAAAAAACAAATCAAGAAACCGTTTTTTCGGACAAAAGCAATCCCGAGTAGTGCGATTGTGCCACTCGGGATCGTAATCTTCTGAAAAAGATAGTTTTAGGATAGGGTTAGAACCAATAAGAAGCTCCGATTTTTATAGTTTGCAGATTGACATTGGGATAGACGAAAGTATCTGTGCCCATGTATGACCAAGCGGAATTCAGATCTTTGACATAAGACAAAGAGACTTCCATTTGCTGCCAAACTTTGTAGTCTACGGCGAAAATTATCCCCACACGACTTGCATATCAGTGAGTTGTTTGCATGGGTAAAATAAAAAAAGAGAGGGGTTTATACCCTCCCTTTATCTGAAAAGAGAATAGCGTTGTGTGGCAATGAAAGAGGAGAGTCAATGGCGTTTTTCTCTCCGTAATTCATTGATATGGCGAATTTTGTTTTGCTCTGTTTTTATTTGTAATCCCAAACAGCTTCCGGTGCATAGCTGATATAAAAACGATTGGGTTGTGCAATGGTAAATTCTTCTTGAAAAGAAGTTTGATTGCACTCCTTAACCTTTCGTTTCTTGAGTATTTTGCTTTGAGGATAGTTGTGAATGGAGGTGATCCAAAAACTATTCTTAATGCTCTTTCGCTCGGATAAGTCTTCTTTTGTGGAGTAGGATATATGATTTTGATAAATCCATGGAGAGTTACTCTTTTCGTAGCTCTCTACCAAAGCATATTGTGAGGGAAGGTTTACACGTGTCGAACACGTAATGAACAAGCTCGGAGCAAGAGAAAATTTGTTGAAGTATTTCCATGAATGGGCAGGGATGCAAACAATGGGTTTTTCCTTGACAAGCGTAGTCTGCGAGGTGCTTGTTTTGTTCTCTTTGCCCAAGAACAGCGGCAGATTGGAGACAACCCCCCCAACGGAGGTTGTTGCGGATCGGGTTGTTTGGGTGGACTGTTGCAAGTCTTCGTAGTAGTCCATTGCCTCTCCGTTTTTAATGAGGAAGCTACGCGACAGATCGATGAAAAGATCCTCATCGGTCTTGTTTTCGATGACAAAAGCCAATTCGCCTTGTTGAGACCAAAGATTGTAGCGCACTTTAACTTCCGAATTTTCAAAAACTAACGCATCTTTTTTGTGGTCGAGTTGCTCGGAGGCAACCTCATACACTTGGTAAAATCTTTTCTGACAAGCGCTAAATAGTAGGGTGAAGGAGCCCATTAAAAGAATAAGTTTGAAAAGTTTCATAGCGACTAATAGTTGTAATTTGTACTTATAAGCAGATTTCTTTTATGCCTCGCCACCTCTTTCCGAGGGCGGTGCTGTCCATTCCCAATAACGGAGGTTTTGCTCCGATTTCTCTCAATAAAAAGGGAGCAAAAAAAGAGTGTAGCACCAACAAGGAGCCACACTCATCAAATCTTTAAGAGAATTATTTTGCTATACCCTATGCAAAAGAGAGTCCTCTTGCCGGGGTTTTCATCTTAGGGAAGATGATGGTAGAGCCGAACCGTATTTTAATACTCGTCCGAAACTGTCAGCTTGGCACGACCCTTGGCGCGGCGAGCTGCTAATACACGACGACCATTAGCGGTAGCCATACGAGCGCGGAAACCATGCTTGTTCTTTCTCTTTCTGTTGGAGGGTTGATACGTTCTTTTCATCGTTGTATGTAACTTATATAATTTCCTTTATGTAATACAGTCAGGGTGCAAAGGTACTAATTCTTTTTCTTTTTGCAACCAATTACTCAATTCTTTATACACCAGATGAACGGGGAGCCCCATAACATTATAGAAAGAACCCTCTATTCGGGCAATGGCAACGTAGCCGATCCACTCTTGTATGCCGTAAGAACCGGCTTTGTCATAGGGGTGATAATGTGTTAGATAATAGTCTATTTCCTGTTCCGAAAGCGGAGAAAACCATACTTTACTTTCTGCCGAGAAGGAGTACCCCCTGCCGGAAGGGAGCATGAGTGCAACGCCCGTTATCACACGATGCATAGTGTTGCTCAGAGAGCGCAGCATCTGTCGTGCTTCTTCGGGGGAGTGAGGCTTGCCCAACAGGCAGTCTTCATCTGTGAGCACGACCGTATCGGCAGTAATAAGCAATTCTCCCGAAGCGAGTAGAGGTCTATACGCCGCAGCTTTGCGACAAGCCAGGTGTCTTGCCACTTCTGTGAGGGCTGTGTGTGGCGATGGAGTTTCATCTATGTCGGGCATGGTACGCACCTCAAAGGGGATGTCCAACCCAGCCAACAGCTCTTTTCGTCGGGGCGATTGAGAGCCTAATACGAGTTTATAGGGTAGTTGTATCATTTTTTTTGTTTCATGATTTCAGTATAAAGCCCACTTTTCATAGCATCTTCGGGCATATTTTTTTCTTACCAATTCAGTCCTTCGCCTTGCGTTGCCCATGTTCCTTGGGCTCTTAACGTCTGTTCGATTACCTCTCTTGCCACCCCTTCTCCGCTGTTGATGGGTGAGATGTAGTGGGCGGCATCAAGTGCTTCGATTGACGCATCGGCAGGGGCAACGGCAAGTCCCACATGGTGCATAACTTCGATATCGGGTATATCGTCGCCCACGTAAAGCACTTCTTGAGGAGTTAGTTGGTGCTTTGCCATGATTTCTTTGAGATCTCGGAGCTTGTTGCGCGACTGCTGATAGTATTCTGTAACCCCCAAGTGCGCCATTCGATTTGCCATGGGAGGCATATATCCCCCCGTTATGATCCCCACGATGTATCCTCTTTTAACAGCGTATTGCAGGGCATAACCATCTCGAACATTCACCGTGCGCAGCGGGTTGCCATCCTCTCCGAGTAGTGTGGTTGTACGGCTCAGTACTCCGTCTATATCGAATAGAAAAGCGCGTATTTGGGTCAAATCGTAGGCTATGCTGCTCATAGAAAAGAAAATGAGAGGGGATTTGTGTGTTCTTTAATTCGATAATCAATTGCATTCAGAGGGGCGAGAAAGTGCATTTTACTCATCTTTCTCCTCGCAAGTGCTCATGGAGCAAAGCAAAGGATTACACTCCTCCGTTGTGTAATCTCCGCTGCGAAGATAGAGAAAATCAAATGAATATGGCAGAGGAAGTCTATCTTTAGACTGTTTTGTGTCGTCTTAGCCTCCGCAGCATCTATTCTTTTTCGCTCCGGATATAAATAGTACCTTTGCCATTGAGACAAACCATCAAATACAAAGGGTGCTATGCAAAAAATGTACAGGATCATCATGTTGATCGCCATCACGCTGATTATCGCTGTTGTGATAGGTGCGATCGTTGCCTATTTCTACCTTCCCGAAAGCATGCAAGGGGTAGTTTTGGGCGTTGGAGCTTTGGCTTTGCTCAATTTGGTGCTGGTACTCGGGCTCACTCGCTACAACGGCGGGCGGGGCAATCGACGCCGATAATTGTAAGAGAAAGCTATTGTCGGGAAAGACAGTTCCGGAAAGTTGCTCAGAAGTTGAGCAAGCGGTAGCGGGTGCGTACCTCGCGCATATTTATTTGTTCTTGAAAATGCCACCATTCTCTGTGGTAGCACCGTAACCCGACTTCTTGCATTATGGAGCGTAGCAGCTGTCTGTTGGTGCGCGCTTGCGAAGAGATAAGTCCTTTCTTGACTAAAATCTCTTCCCTATCTGTGTGTGCCTCTACTCCGAAGTGATCGAAGGGGGTGCCCATATCGAGTTGTTTCCCCTTGTTGTCTACAATACTGAGGTCTACCGCTACACCGTAATTGTGTCTCCCTCCTTTATTTCCATTGGCAACGTAAACTTTGAGTGGCGTGTTTGCCACTAATGCATACATTTGTCGTTGCACACTGACAGGGCGTGCAGCGTCGAATATGATAAGGCGATAGCCGGGATAGCGGTGGGAGAGAATAGCCTGGGCTCGGGCAATGCGTTTGGCAAATCCCTTTTCCAAATAGGCTTTGTTTAACTCTGTGTATAGCTTTTGTCGTGTAAAGTTGTCAGGTGTGGCATAACGCAAATCAATGATTATATCGGGGGCAAGGCGAGCTACGTCTACCATCCCATGGTGCACCATAAGCGAGTCCCATGAGGCGACTGAGGTGTATTGTTTCGATTGTTTGCCGATATCATTGCTTGCTTGGGCTTTGAGAATTGTCGGCAAAATTGATAAGATTAAAAGAAAAGAGCACAGTATCTTCATATGACAGGATTGTTTTGTAGCAAAAAAAGAGACACCCTAAAAGTTTTAGGATATCTCTTTTATATCGGTCAGGTATCCATTGCAAGCAACGGAGCAACCCGATTCACCTGAAAAAGGTGTTTACTTAACGCTCTTAGAAATAGTGCGACGCTCTTTGATACGAGCTGCACGACCCATACGACCACGGAGATAGTAGAGCTTGGCGCGACGTACCTTACCATGTTTTTCAACAGTGATGGTGTCGATGAAGGGGCTGTCATAGGGGAAAATACGCTCCACTCCCACTTCTCCGGAGATCTTACGCACTGTGAAACGACGCTTATCGCCATGACCGCGGAAAGCAATCACTGTGCCACGATACTTTTGAATACGCTCTTTACCGCCTTCTGAAATGCGATAGTCAATGGTGATTGTATCACCAACAGTAAATTTGGGGTGCTTTTTTCCAGACTTAAACTCTTCTTGCACCAACTTGATGAAATCCATATTTCCAGTTCTTTTTTAATTAGTAATTATCCTACCAAACGCAATGTAACGAGTCGCTCCAAGGGAAATAGTCTCGACAGAGATTGCGCAAAGCGACGTCAAAGTTAGCCAAAACATTCGAGATACCAAAGAGTTACTCTTTATTTGTTCTTGTAAGTTCGTGGATGCCATTGGGCGAAAATGGTCGGCTTCCTTCTTATTTTTCTCAACTTTGGCTTCCTCCTCTCTTTCCATTTTCCACCATAACGAGTTGCAATAATGGTTGAAGCGAGGAAGTACTAACTGCTTGTATGATGTGCCCCTCCTCGCTGCTTACGCCCCACGAAGAGGGGCGGGGTAAAGTCTTTTAGTCGTTTTTCGGGGATTTATGCGGGGAGCTCAAGCTCTTCTATTCGGCAACGAATTTCCTGTGCCTTGGCTTTCAGTTCATTTTTGGGAAGAAACTGTATCCTTGCTGTCTTGAGAGTGGCGAGTGATACATCCTCTCGAGATGTTTGACGTTTTCCGATAGACACGATTTTCAAAGTTCCCATTCCCAATAAATCCACGGCATTTCCTGCGAGTATTTCTGCGCATACCGCTTCTGAGAAAGAACGTAATATATCTCGTATTTCATGGCGAGAAAGTGCGGTTTTTGCAGCAATGCGTTCTTCGACTTGTTTGGTTGTTACTTTCGGATGTCTTTGCTGGGCGGCATAGTAGACCAGAGAGCCTTTTTTCTTTCCAATTCGCAAAACTTCCTGCTTGATGTTGTACACTAACATAATTCTGTGTGTTTTCGTTATGATTTTTCTTGTTCTTAGTCTTTCATTTTTAGCATTTGTCACATTTATGGATAGAGAGAGTTTGCTTGCCGTAGAAGGGCTTTTTGGGAATGTGAACTATTTCAAGGCTTTCTCTTTTTAGCTTTTTTGCATAGAGTACGTAAAAAACAAATAGGACGTTTCTCTTTGTGTTTTTCTTCGAGAGAAGCCGATTGATCATTTTCACTATTGGCGTTCTCTTTTTTTGACTTGCCGACCTCCCTGCCATACTTTGCAATCTCCTCGCGTATCAGCATGCGGATTGTGTCGAGTAAATCCATGCGTTCTTCTGCAAAGTGCAGAGCTCGGTTCTTTTTGTACTCCCTTCTTTTGTCCTCATCAAACTGTCCCATAACTGCCTCTTTTTCTTTGGCACAAAGTTCGGCGTGAAAGGTATCTCCACACTTATCAATTTCGGACAAAAATCTGTCAAAAACGGACATCTTTATATTTCCTCAAACTTGTCAGAATCGGACATTTGTCTTCTGTATATTGTTGTTGTATAGGATTTTAATGCAGGTTTTTTATGTCCGATTTTTCACGTCCCTATGACGAAAGTCTTCCAATCATCCTTCATTCCACTCGGAATTGTGAAAGATAAAATTTATGTGTTGCAAAACATTTTGTAAAACAGATGCATTGATGTATGCTTCAGAGAATGTATTTTTGTGATGGAAAATAGGTTCGATCCGAATTAGTATACACGAGAGTTATTTATGCTTTTATCTTTTCGCTCCATTTTGGGAGGTGTTTGTGTTTATTTCTTTTTGTCGGCATTTTTGATCTCGTGTGAGCAAAAGCGACATACATTCTCCTTTGAGGAGCGTAAGACCATAGATAGTATTCTGCGTCAGTACCAAACAGAAGAGGAGCTTGTGCGCATACAGCAACAGTGGGAGGTTGATGGAAATCAATTGGGGAGCGTATCGGCTCTCCGAGAGTTAGGAAAATTACAGCGCAACGAAAGTCGTTTCGACGCAGCTCTTGAGACGCACAGCAAGGGGCTCCGCCAAGCAGAAGCTCTTGAAGATACTTTGGAAATTGTGCAAGCATTGAATAATATCGGCACCAACTATCGTCGTTTGGGGGTGTTGGACGTTGCCACCGAATATCATTACAACGCATGGAAAATGAGTGAGGAGTCTTCCGATACCTCTTTTGTGGCGATGAAAAACAGAGTTGTTTCTCTCAATGGTTTAGGTAATATATATATGACCTTGGGTAACTATGAGCGAGCCGATAGCGCCCTGCGTATGGCATTAAGGGGTGAGTACACGCTCAAAAGTACCATAGGACAAGCCATTAACTATGCCAACTTAGGGTCGATTTTTGAAGATCAAGGACAGATAGACTCCGCTTGGGTTTACTATCGTCGTTCGATGGAGCTCAATCGAAAGGCAAAAAACGAGTTGGGAATTTCCCTTTGTTATACCTATTTCGGATCTCTTTTTGAACGAGAAAAAAACTTTGAAAAAGCTTCGGAAGCTTATCATGCAGCTTATGAACTGATGAAAGCTTCCAAGGATGAGTGGCACGCATTGCACACATTGATCGCAATGGCAAAGATCTGCTATCAAACCTCCGACATAGCTCAAGCCGAAGAATACCTTCAAGAGGCTCTTGTAACAGCCGAGAAGATAAAATCAATAGAGCACCTATCGGAAATTTATCTTATTCATTACCAGATCTATAAGCGTCAAGGGGATTTCAATAAAGCGCTCCAGTGCCATGAGCGTGCCACACTTTATGCCGATAGTATTGTGGACATAAAGAAAATGAATCAGATACAAAACACCAGCTTGAGCATAGAACGCAGTAGGCAGATGCAAAAGATGCATAAAGCCGAGCAAGAGTATCAGGAAGAACGCAGCATACGTAACATCAGTTTTACCATATCCTTTATGGTGATACTCCTGCTCTTGTCTCTTATTTCGTCAATGTACTATATCAGTCGCACTCGTGCTCGCAACCACCGAATGCTTAAGAAGATGAATAGCGTCCGTGAGACTTTCTTTACCAATATCACGCATGAATTTCGCACACCTCTAACACTCATATTGGGTATGAGCAAAGATTTGCAAAAAGCAGAAGGTGTGGGGCGTGAAGTGGTACATATGGGGCAGATAATAGAGCGGCAGGGTAATAGCCTTTTGCAGCTCATCAACCAACTTTTGGATATATCGAAAGTGAAATCCTCTGTCGGAGACCCGCATTGGCGTAGCGGTAATATCATTACTTATTTGGAGATGGTGGTCGATGGCTATCGAGAGCATGCTCACAGAAACTCCATAGATCTCCAATTTGTGGCAGAGGAGAACATAGAAATGGATTTTGTCCCCGACTATGCCAACAAGTTGATGAACAATCTGCTCTCCAATGCTTTTAAGTTTACCCCCAAGTACGGAAAGATAAATATTTCTGCAAAGAAAGAGGGCGAGTGTTTGGTTCTGCGTATAGCCGATACCGGTATAGGTATCCCGGAAGAGTGTATCGAGCATTTGTTTGAACCCTTTTTTCAGGTAGAGACAGAGGTGCAAAATATAGGTACGGGAGTAGGATTGGCTCTTGTAAAACAGATTGTCGATGCAGTCGGTGGCACTATCGCAGTGGAAAGTATCGAAGGCAAGGGTACCACTTTCATCATAACTTTACCCATTCGCCACGGAACGGAGCGTCATGCTGCCCTTGCCGAAGAAGAACGGCACAATACACCCCTCTTGCCGAAGGGAGAAGAAGATATGGAAGATGACGCCTATCAAGAGGAGGATGAGCGAGTTCGAGTGCTCATTGTAGAGGATAATAGCGATGTTGCCACTTACATAGGCAGTCGATTTGGAGATAGATATGCCGTTTCCTACGCCCCCAATGGGCGTGTAGGTTTGGAAAAAGCAGTGGATGTTATCCCTGACATAATCATAACGGATCTTATGATGCCCGAGATGAACGGGATAGACCTTTGCCGACAAATCCGCTCCAATGATTTGGTCAATCACATCCCCATTGTTGTCATTAGTGCAAAAGTGAATGAGAAAGATCGCATTCAAGCTCTCGAAGTAGGGGCAGATGCTTTCCTTCAAAAGCCTTTCAATGAAGAAGAATTGCGCATACGTGTAGAAAAACTTTTGGAACAACGCCGTTTGTTGCGCGAGAAATACACCCCATCTCTTGAAGATAAAGAAGAGGGTGCAGAGCTCTTTCCCGAGCCTGCGGATAGAGACTTTCTCACACGTATGGTTACATGTATTTATATGTTGATGGAGAGTGGGCAGCTTGACATACCCACCTTGGCAAAGCGTTTGTGTGTAAGCTCGCGCCAATTACATCGTAAGGTAACGGCTTTGACAGGAGAGACGCCCAATACTTATGTGATGCAAGTGCGCATGCGGCGTGCGAAACAGCTGTTGGACCGACACCCCGAATTGACAGTTGCAGATGTTGCCTTGAAATGCGGTTTCGATGAACCCTCTAATTTTACACGTAATTTCCGCAAAACCTATGGTATTTCGCCTAAAAGTTACAATCGAAACGAAGAGTGAAGTTGTCGCAACTTGTGGCATTCGGAGTTCTTCTGTCAGAAGAGAATGAGCATGATACAGTAGGCATGGGGAATATTCCCTATTGTAGTAATGGGCGTGTCCTTTTCCGTTTGGGTGTCAAGGCATAGATAGAGACGAAAATGCCCCAAATAGGAGTACATTTGTTCCGAGTGATGTAGGAGGATTTGTAGGGGAAAACATAGGCGATAAACGATGGAAAGAAATAGAAAAATAGTAATAATCGGAGCCGGAGGAGTGGCAGAAAGTATTGTTGCTTCTTTGAAAGAAAGCGGACTTTCTCCCTATGCGCTGATGAGCCCCACCGTAGGGCATGCCGAGCGATTGGCACAGCTTTATGCTCCCGAGACGCTTGTTTTGCACGACTATGAAGCGATACCCCGGGATGCCGATGTCTACTTGATGGCGGTTTCTGATCGAGCCATTGCAGAGGTAGTACGCTTTATGCCCCATACAAGTGGCGTGTGGATGCATACGGCTGCTTGCGTAGGGTTGGAGGTGTTGCAAACAGTCCATCCTGTAAGTGCCGTTTTTTATCCGTTGAATACCTTTACATCGGGACGCCCTATTTCTTTACAACATACACCGCTTCTTTATGAAACCTATTCGGAAAAAGCGCGAGAAGAAGTGTTTTGGTTGGCTGATCTTTGGGGTATGAAAAAACGAGAAACCCCCCTCGAACAACGCAAAATACTGCATTTATCAGCAGTCTTTGCGTGTAATTTCGCCAATCATCAGTGGGCTATCGCTTCTCAAATGTTGGAGCAAGCCGATCTTGCACCCGAGCTATTGCATCCTTTGATGGAAGAGACGCTGCGCAAGGCTATGGAGTTGGGGGCAGTGGAGGGGCAGACGGGACCGGCACGTCGTAGAGATGGAATTACCATGGAGGCACATCGAACTTTATTACAAAGTTGTTCGCCTCTGTGGCTGGAATTGTATGACCTTATATCGCATTCCATTCAAACAATGCAGAAGTCGTAGCTGAAGATAGTGCAGGCAATATACATTTTTTATCTGATCCCGGTGGTGCAAGATATTGTGACTGAAGATAGCTTTTTCACCCCCTCTCTACGCCCATGAGAAAGGGAGAAAAAAGGAATGTATTGTCAATCAAAAAGGAACCATTATCTTTGCGAAGTGCTTTTGAAAAGCCCTTCCACACACCATTAAGGCGGTGGAATAGTAGGGTAGATATTAATTAATAGAACATTATAATCATAGAAAGACGGAAGTATGAACATTCCTGCAAATCTCAAGTACACCACCGATCATGAGTGGGTAAGCCTCGATGGCGATGTAGCAACTGTTGGTATCACAGATTACGCACAAGGAGAATTGGGCGAAATCGTATTCGTGGACGTTCCCACAGAGGGCGAAACCGTAGCACAAGGCGAAGTATTCGGCTCTATTGAAGCTGTAAAAACTGTTGCCGACCTCCTCATGCCCATCGAAGGAGAGGTGATCGAACTCAACTCGGAGCTTGAAGAGCAACCCGAATTGGTAAACAACGATCCTTATGGTAAGGGTTGGATTGTAAAAGTACGCATCGCAGACGCTGCGCAAATGGATGCGCTTATGGACGCTGCTGCTTACCAAGCTTTCTTGGGATAAGACATTTTCCGAATAGTTTTCCCCGATTGACAGAAAGCATGATGACTCCACTCGTTAGTATCATAATGGGCAGCACTTCCGATCTTCCCGTTATGGAAAAGGCTGCACGCCAATTGGAAGCCCTGGAAATACCCTTCGAAATGCTCGCTCTTTCAGCGCACCGCACCCCCGAAGAGGTAGCCACCTTTGCCTCCGAGGCTGAGGGACGTGGCGTAAAAGTGATTATTGCCGCAGCGGGTATGGCAGCCCATCTGTGTGGAGTGGTGGCGTCAATGACTCCATTGCCTGTCATCGGAGTGCCCATCAAGGCTTCTCTGGACGGGATGGATGCCCTCTTGGCAATCGTACAAATGCCTCCGGGTATTCCCGTCGCCACGGTAGCCATAGATGGAGCGCAGAATGCAGCTTTGTTGGCAGCTCAAATGCTCTCTTTGGGTGATGCGGATTTAATGACACGTTTGAAAGCGTTCAAAGAGTCGCTCAAAGAGAAAGTGGTGCACGCCAACAAGGATCTGAGTGAAATCAAATTTCGGTACAAGACCAACTAAGAGCCTTTCGCTCACTTTTTATCAATCGGTCATAAGTTGTTTTCTCTCCCCCTCAACAGAGGTACGCTTTGGAGAAAATCGACCCGATGTAAGCAATAGCCGTACATACAACCCGCAATGGGAATATGTACGGCTACTTTTCTGTCGGACGCAGCCACAGATCATCTCTTCGTCTCTGCTTGATATACCGTTAGACAAGGAGTCTCAAAAATACAATATCCCTCGCTCCTCTGCGTTTTTTTTCAAAGAGAATAAAGCCCCTATTTCTATGCAACAATCATCAGCCCTCGATGGACAAAAGAATACATTAAATTACGCTCGTCGCCTCACCAAAAGCGTTCTTATTGGTGATGTTCCCCTGGGCAGTGAGCACCCTTTGCGCATACAAACCATGGCAAATGTATCGACCAATGAGGTGAAACGATGCGTAGAGCAAACCCTTCGGGTCCAAGCCGTTGGCTGCGACTATATGCGTTTCACGGCACAAGGTGTACGTGAAGCCTCCGCCTTGGGAGCCATCCGCGAAACATTGCGTGGGAAAGGATGTACCATTCCTTTGGTGGCAGACATTCATTTCAATCCGCAAGCTGCCTATGAAGCACTGAAGCACGTGGAAAAAGTGCGTATCAATCCGGGCAATTTTGCAGACAAAAAGGGAGAAAGAAGTCTTTACGAAACAGATCTGGCGTGGTACGAAGCCGGAGCACAGCGAGTAAAGGAGTTGTTCGGCACCTTTGTACGGCAAGCTCAATCCCTTGGGCGCACACTCCGATTGGGGGTCAATCACGGCTCTTTGAGCGAAAGGATGCTTCACAGATGGGGCAATACCCCCGAAGGAATGGTAGAAAGTTGTTGGGAATACCTATCCGTGGCACAGGATTGTGGCTTCGACCGAATTGTCATCTCCATGAAAAGCTCCAACGTACAGGTAATGACGCAAGCTGTGCGGCTATTGGTGGCTCGTTTGGATGCACACGGATGGAATTTTCCCCTTCATTTAGGAGTTACGGAAGCAGGCGAAGGCGAGGATGGACGCATTAAAAGTGCCGTGGGCATCGGATCTTTGCTGTTGGATGGCATAGGCGATACGCTGCGGGTTTCATTGAGCGAAGAACCCGAAGCGGAACTGCCCGTGGCACAACGCCTGGTAGCCCATATTGCCGATCGTGCAAAGGCTCCGCAACTTTCCTATGCCGGCAAATTATGTTACAAGCCTTGGATGCTCCCTCGGCAAGAAAGCAGCTGTGTGGCAGCCTTGATTGGAGGTGGACAACTACCCAAAGTGTGGGTTTATGGGCAACAAGAAAACTCGTCTTCCGCATTGATCGAGGGCGATTTGCTCCATCCCTATACTCGATTGCATGAAGAGGAACAAGTTTTTGAGGGGCAAAAGATATTGCTCAAACACTACGATGCCGCCCGATTGAGCCAAAAGGATGTGGACAAACTCAATGAAGAACAGCCTACTGTGGCGATACTTCACGCCTCGGGGGGCAATGCAGTGGGAGCTTGGCGCCGAGCCATTGCCCTTTTGACAGAAAACCAATGTCACGTTCCTATCATGTTGCACAGAGTTTTTCAGGAAGAAACATTGGAAGAGATCCAACTTATTGCCTCTGCCGATCTGGGACTTTTGCTTTTGGAAGGCGTTGCATCGGGCATTGTTCTCTCCTCTCCTCGTCATCGGGTGGCAGATCTTTATGCTGTGGGATTGGGCATTTTACAAGCTACTCGCCTACGTTTTTCGCATACGGAGTTTATCAGTTGCCCGGGCTGTGGGCGCACGTTGTTCGACTTAGCCGGTACCATTGCTCGAGTTAAGCAAGCAACGGCTCATTTGCCCAATCTCAAAATCGGGATTATGGGCTGCATTGTGAACGGTCCCGGCGAGATGGCGGATGCCGACTACGGATATGTGGGGGGAGCACCCGGTAAAATCGACTTGTACAAAGGGCAAGAGTGTCAAATGCGTGGCATTCCCGAGGAAAACGCCGTGGAAGCACTCATTGATCTCATACGAACACACGGTGATTGGATAGAGAAAGAAGAGTAATTTTTTTGAGATCCAAAGAACATAAAAAAGCCTTGATAAAACTACCTTATAAGAGACTCAATACGGACCGATAACGATGAAACAAGAAGTGTATATCCCCTACTTTGGAGGAGTTTATCTCTCCATAACACCATTGGGATGGCATATTGAAATTCCCTCTGTGGCAACCGTTGCCGATGATGGAGGCAAGGAGTTGTATCGCTTATTACATGAAACACCTATTCCCGATGAAAAGGAATGGCGCGGTACATCCTTTCAGAAAAAAGTTTGGAGTGCTCTCTGTTCCATTCCCATGGGGATAACAGTCAGCTATCAAGAGGTGGCACGGCGCATTGGCATGCCACAAGCTGTGCGCGCCGTGGCAAATGCCGTGGGAGCCAATCCCTACCCTCTGATTATTCCTTGCCATCGGGTAATCCGCTCTTCGGGAACCATCGGTGGTTATTTCTACGGAACGGAGATGAAAAAAGCCCTACTACGCTGGGAAGCGGAACAAGTGCATTCGCTCTAAATCGGAGCTCAAGCAGGGTGCTTTAACAACAGATTTGCAGATCAATCGCCTTTCCGTACCTGCTTTTTAGGGTAATGAAACCTTGTTGCCTTGGGTATTCCGCCCCTCGTGGTAGGATGGTGGAAAATCCTATTCGGGGTGCATAATTTGCGTTTTCCCCAACACTTCGTTCTCTTGTGTCCTTAGAAAAAAGAGAGGGAAATAGAAGCACCCTAAGCCTCTACCTCCCTCTCCAACGAGTATGAAAACAGAAAATTTACTTGTTTGGATTTCTATTGTTTGCCTTTCCCTACACTTTGTTGCACGGTATTGCCCTTTGCTTTGCTAAGGTCATCGTTCACAATCGTTCGCTGTACCTTACGGATTTGGCTCTTCATCTTTCCGAAGTTGAAGCTGATGCCAACGCCTCCGTTAAACATAAACTGACGCACTGCAAACTCTTGCTTTAGCCCCGGAGCCGTCGTGGTTATACGGAATGTTTGGTAGGGCATTATAGGATTGTTGAGAAAACCTGAAAGCGTCAGTTTACCATCAAAGAACGATTTAGAAAACGAAATGTTGTGCCAAGAGCCATACACACTGCTGCGCCCCAGTTCGGGTTCTTGAGCGAAGAAACCGCCATTAAGCCCGATAGACCACTCTTTGGGAAGGGTAAACATAGCACCGAGGTAGGATATTCCGCCAAAACCTCTCTGTTCGTTGGTGTATGTATCTCCCTGAGGTGTTTTCTGATTGCGCGCCTCAAACATATGGTGCGTGAGGTTGGCATTGGCATACAACCGCACCCAAGGTTTGGGGACATAGTTGATGAAGAGGTTTCCTCCTATGTTGCGAGAAGTGCCATAGTTGCCCCACGATGCATGAATTACACCCGGATTATCCTTATCCACATAGGTGATTTGAGTGATATTGTCGTTTGAATAGCCCCCTTGCAACGAAGCCATGAGAGTAAATTTCTGACTGTATAAATTGTAGGCAAGGTCCACATGATGCATTTTGGCGTTATTGATGTCTGGATTTCCTTCGCTCACCATAGAAGGCGAAATCTGCCTTTTGTAGGGATTAACCTGTGTTATATTGGGGCGAGAAACACGATAATTGTAGGACAACTTGAGCTGTTGCATGGCAGCCAATTGGTAAGAAAGAGTGATCTGCGGCACCCAATCAAGGAATTTACGTGAGAAATCTGCCCCTTTCCAATCGGTAAAACGCACGTCATACGTCCCATACTCTCCTCGCATACCGGCTACTAAGGTCCACTTATCCAGCTTGGCTGTATAGTTGGCATACAAACCATAAATGTCCTGTTTGTAATTCATCGGAGCAGATGCAATGCCCAAATGTTGTCCGAAAATGCTACCGGGCTTCCATCCATTGGCAATAGGATCTAAAATCTCATAGGATGCTCGGCTATCTCCACGCCTAAAAATCGCTTTTGCCCCCACATCCACAAGGTGTACCTCTCCAAACGGGCGAGTATAATCGACCTGCACGGTGTGTTCGTTGAGCGAAGCACGTGAGGAAGAGCGTTGTTGCTTTACCTCCGGTTGGGGCATCTCACCTCCATTGCGACGCGTGTATTCAAGAGACATATCTTGGTCCGTTGTACTGGGATTATGCAGGAAACGGTAGGACAACGTGAGCAACTCTCCCTCTCTCTCGGTGCTGCGTTGATAGTCCACATTGGCTTCAACCGAACCCGAATAACTCTTGTCAAAGGCAGAGTTTTTGTAGGCATCTTGTAATTCGCCCGCACTTCTGTACAATTTTGTTTCTGTATCGGTATTGTTTTTGGAGCGGTAAAGATTGAGAGAAACTGCAGCCGAAAGCAAGTTATGAGGGTCGAAATCATAGGTAAGGTTGAGCGATCCATTGTGCCCGTCAGCTCCACCTCCGGGACTTACAGCCGTTTCTTTTTGTGTTCCTTGAGCGAGGTGCAAGGTGCTTTCGGTGGTGGAGGCAATCAACGTGCGTGCCAACCAGTAGTTGTAATTGGTCGTAATCCCGAGCTTCCCGATTTTACTTGTAAAAAAGAGCGAAGGAGCCAACATCGGTTGCAGGGGCGATGCGTTGAGCGAAACCGAGCCGGCATAGCCCTCTATCGAGGCAGACTCCGTTACAATGTTCAAAATGGCATTCACTCCCTCGGCGTCATACTTAACCCCGGGATCCGTAATAACCTCTACTTTCTTGATGGAAGAGGCAGGGATACTGCGCAACACCTCTTTCGGATTGCTGCCCAACATGGTAGAGGGTTTTCCGTTCAAATAAATCCGAAAATTGGAGGATCCTTTCACTTGTATCTTACCCTCACCATCGACTGTAACCAGCGGCACCTTGCGGAGCATGTCTCGAAGATTTTCGGTTTTGCTCATGGGGTCATCTGTTACGTTATAGGCAATGCGATCGGCATCAATACGCACCAATGGGCGTGCTGCGGTAACCGTGACCGTTCCCAACTCTTCGGAGCGATCTTGCATACGAACACGCACCATCGTTCCGGCTTGAACTCGGGCAAAAGGTACGCTCAAGGGCGCCATCTTCTTTCCTATGAAAGATGCCATCAAACGATATTCATCGGCTGCAGGTAGCAATATGGTAAATCGACCTGCGTCATCCGTTACCTGTTTGAGCGTTTCCAATTCCTGCGTTCCTTTGACAGGCGTAACGGCAATAGTAGAGTAGGGGATGGTTTCGTTGGTTATGCTATCGAGGATTACCCCCTTCATCGTAACATCTTGCTTCTGTGCGCTGAGAGAGTGTGGTACAAAAAAAGCGATTGTCCATAAGAACAGCTGCACCATCCACAGCCTTTGAGTTCTATTTCCTTTCATATTTATTCCTCCATTTTCATTGAAGTGAGCCATTCAAACGACCCCGGTATTTCGATACGGCAAAGGTAATATATTATTCGACAACTGCAATATCCAACTATTACACCCGTGTTTGAAAGAGCGAATAATACTGATAAATAGGAGTATTGTTGCGAAAATCAAGTTTAACAAACAAGGCAAAATAGGAAGTGTAGATGCTTTATTGGCTACGATTTGCCCTCCAACAAGCCCCCTTCTTTTCACCTACCGAAGAGTAGGACAAGGAAGAGGAAATGGAATACTCCGAAAGAGGGGGAAAGTTTGTATGCATTCAAATTAAAAGCCTGTTTGAATGCC
>JBGZIN010000014.1:0-17982 GCA_041848345.1 Porphyromonas sp. | reverse complement strand
GGTCATCGCTGCCCATCGGTTGTTGGTTTTCTTGTCCATATCTCTTTTCCTCGACACTTTTTCAACGCTTTTCGGAAGCACTTTTTCGCCCTTTCAAAGATAGAAAAAGATTGTATGCATACAATTAATTATTTGAATGCATACATTTTGGAGTTTATATGCATACAAAATTGAATTTGTATGCATACAAATTTTTCGCCTGTAAGGAGTCCCGACAAGACGCTTGTCCATTGCCCTCTCGCTTGCTCTGTATCACCCTGTTTCATCATACAAGGCATCTGCTTTATTTTCCAATCAAAATACATACCTTTGCGGTGGAATTTGGTCTTTTCCCCCAAGTGAAACAAATTTGTATCTATAAATAATTAAACAACATGAAAAAGATGAATGGTCTTGAATATTTCATCAAAGCGATGAAAACATGGAGCTTGCGCGGACGCGCTCGCCGCAAAGAATACTGGTACTTTGTCCTTTTTAATCTTCTCATCAACATAGGTGCCTATATTCTTTTTCTGAGCATCTTCGGATTGCCTATGGAAGAGTATATGAACGCCGTGGCTGAAGATCCTTACAATGCATTCGGTAATGCGCTTATACTCTACGGAAGTGTAACCTATTTACTCAGCTTCGTTGTTTCCCTCATTTTCTTAATCCCCGGTATCTGCGTTACCGTGCGCCGCTTGCACGACACAGGGCGCAGCGGATGGTGGTATTTCATCAGCTTTGTTCCCCTTATCGGAGGCATTACAATGCTCGTTTTCATGCTGCTTGATGGTAATGTGGGTCCCAACAAATATGGAGAAGACCCCAGACAAGGAGACTATACCCCCGCAACCGACGAATAAACCCGGTGAAAGTGGAGCAATCTTTCAAGTAATGATACAAAAAAGCCCCGACCTTATTCGTAAGATCGGGGACTTTCTTTTTTTTGATAAGGCTCTTTACAGCCGTTCGGTAGCCAAATAAGTTTGTACCTCTTCAAAATCTTTGTCAATCTGTCGCACCAATTGATCGTACGTATCGAAACGCATCTCTCCCCTGGTGTGTGCCAAAAGCTCTATCGAAAGGTGCGTGTCATACAAATTGCCTGAAAAACCAAATATATTCACCTCTATGGTAGGCGCCAACCCCTCGGCAATGGTGGGTCGCTCTCCGATATAAAGCATTCCGCCATAGCATTTTTCCATTATATGCACCCGCACGGCATACACTCCATAAGGGGGGATTAGCTTGCGTTCATCCTCCAACAAAATGTTGGCAGTCGGGTAGCCAAACGTCCGCCCCAAGCCCAATCCGGAAGCCACCGTCCCCTCCAAACGGTAGGCATAACCCAAAAATCGATTGGCTGTGTCCAACGCCCCTTCGTGCAGCAATCGACGCACCGAACTGGAGCTATACGGCAGTCCCATATCTTCATCATATATAGGTTTTTGCGGCAAGACCTCCATCCCACACTGCCTGCCTATGGCTTGGTAATCCGTCGGGGGTAATCCTTTTTGCGGAGGGCGACCAAAATGATGGTCATAGCCCATAAGCAACTTTCGTACAGAGAGCAATCCAACCAAAATCTGTGCACAGAACTCCTCTGCCGTAAGGGATGCCAACGCAATATCAAAGGGTAAAACCAACACATAATCAACTCCTGTGGCTGCCAAATGGCGCAATTTCTCAGACTGAGAATGCAACTTTTCATAGGATGCTTCGGGCTTGACTACTGCCACGGGAGGTTGATCGAAAGTGATTACCGCCGAGCAAAATCCCTCTTTTTGCGCCTCTTTCTTGAGGCAATCAATGAGGTATTTATGCCCCAAATGCACTCCGTCAAAAACACCCATCGTAGCCACCAAGGGCAAAGACAGACGAACCCCATCGGGCAGAGCGATCCCCTCGGCTGTACGCCGCAATACTATCGTATCCATGAAGCCGGGTTTTGTTTGTTTCGCTCGTGCCATACTTGAAAATTCAAGATAGCCTTATTGGAAAAGTTGTCCACAGCCACACGCCCCAAAGGCTGATGAGCCTTCACTCTCTGCCCTTTTTTCACCACCACATTGGTGATGTTGGAATAGACAGTCAGGTAGTTCCCGTGACGAATAATCACTGCCACCTTAGAGCCTTCTATCACGAAAACAGAGGTAACAACCCCTTCAAAAACCGCACGAGCACTGGTCCCGTTGGGAACTTCCAAGTCTATACCGTTATTATTGGTCTGCACTTTACTCAACTGATCGTGCTGTTGTACGCCAAATTGCCCGACGATACGGTAGTTGTTATTGACAGGGGCGGGCAGATTGCCTCTGTTTTGTGCAAAACTACCTCCCAACTTACGCTCCTCGGCTGTCATGGGATAACCTCCCTTTGTTACCGCCTTGCGCTCTTCCGCTTCGGGCACTTTCTCCCCTCGCGCAGCAGCTTCTCGAGCCTTACGTTCACGCTCTTCCCGAGCTTTGCGCTCCGCCTCGGCTATTTCAAAGGCTATTTGCTGCTCGATCTTTTTGTTCAATGCGGCGACTTGTTGCTGCTGCTTGCGTTTTTGTGCTTTCAGATCCTTTTCTTTGCCCTGCAATTGCTGTACCTCAGAGGAGCGTTGTTGCCGTTCTTGTTCGAGCAACTTTCGCTCCTTCTCTCGCTGAACGAGGAGAGTCGATTTGCTATTTCTATTCGCTTCGATCGAAAAGCGAGTCTGCTCCAAAGCCAAGCGCGTGGCTTTGAGCTGTTGGGAAGCCTCTTGGTGTGCCAAAGCATATTGCGACACAAAACGCATACGCCTGACAGCCTGATCAAAAGCCTCTGCCGAAAGAACAAAAAGCATGGGATCTGTGGTCGCCTTGCGATACCGAAGAGCCACCACCGAACGCGCATAAGCCTCCTTACGCAATTGCTCTTCGCTTTTGAGATGTGCCTCTTGTCTCTGCAACGAGTCAATGTCTCCATCCAACTCCTTTATTTCGGCATCCAATAGCTTAATTACTTTCTGACGCTGCACTACTTTCTGTTTCAAGAGATTCACCTCTTTCTGTTTCTTGGACTTGTCGCTGCTTACTTTGCGCAGTTCCTTATTGGTTTTTTCGACTTCCTCCATGGCAGCTTTGCGCTGACGCTCGAGGTTTTGCACTTTCTTTGACTTAGTCTGTGCCGACAAAGCCAAAGGCGATAGCATAAAACTTATTGACAATAGTATATATAGAATACGTTTCATCGGGGTATTTAGAATCTATTTCTGAAACAAGTTATCCAACAGACGCTTCACTTCATCCTCTCTCATCTCTCTGTATTGGGGCGGGATCTCCGGACGCAAACGATCGGCAGCAGTTGTTTCCCTACGCAGCGAACGGCTCACGTAATGCAAAAGCAACTGTTTGCGTCCTTGGCGAAAAAGCTGCAATCTGAGCTCTGTCGGCAATGCTCCGGGAGTTCTATCGGCATACATATCATAATCCATCGTGGCATATACACCCTTGAATTGGGGCATTGTTACGGCTCTATGCGGACGAATAAGGTCATTCAAGCTATAACGCAGGTATATGGGTGCTTCGGAAAGATGTACCTCCACCTCTCCCTCCTCGGCAAGAAGCATCTGTTCAAAGGGGCGTACCGCTTCTCCCAAAAGCAAAGCCTCTACCATAGAATAGGTGAGAGGGAAAGAGAGCTGCTCTCCCAAACGCTCATATGAGGTCCTAAAATAGCGTTGGTTATAACGGTCTATGACGACAATTTCTTCGGGTAATAGGTAAAGGCGAGCCACTTCTGCGAACAGCATCGGTCGGAATGAGCAGTAAAACCCATGTCCCGGATAAAAGGAAACATCCGTGCGCACATCTATGGAAAAGCCCGGAACTTCTATGCCCAAAGTTCCCGATCCCTGCCATGGAATGGACTCTACCCGTGCATCGGCAAACTGTCTCAGATACTCTTGCGGATGCACTGCCACGGTTGTCGGAGCTTCTATCGCTTGTTTTTGTGTGCCGCAAGAAACGACGGTGAGCAGCAGGCTCAACAGTGTACAATAACCCAACCTATAAAAAGGACTCTTTTTCACAACAACACTATTTTTTAAGTTGCTCTATTCGTTTTGTTATTTCCTCTCGGAGAAGTGTTTTCTGCTCTCTTTCGAGCAAATCCACAGCATCCGCCATACGCCCCAATGCTTCCAACACATCTACATAATGCAGCAGATAGGTTACCCGCCCGGGCATGGCATTCGTACTATTGTCCAACGCTTTTCGCAAATAAATCTCCGCCAATGTGTAATTTTTTTGCAGATAAAGAATATAGCCGTAGGTGTCCAATATATGAGGTGTATCGGGCTGTAACGTTGCCGCTTGCGATGCCATGCGGGCAGCTTTCTCCAAATCTCCCCCCTGAGTAGCCAAATAATAGGCATAATTGTTCAAAACACTCACTTGCTTGGGATCGTGGGAAAGAGCCTTTTCATAGTAAGCGAACGCTGCTTGCAGCCTCATTTGAGCATATTGCAAATCGCCTAAGTGCGAATATATTTCGGCACGCACCGCAGACTCCTCTTGTGAGGTACACTCAAGAGCTTTGAGGAACAACTGCTCGGCAGAGGCATATTTCTCTTCCGCCATTCTGATCAACCCTCGATAGACAATGAGCGATGCCTCGGAAGGGTATTGCTTCAAACCTTCATCAATAAACTGCTCGGCAGAGGCAAAATCGCCATCGGAAAGCCGTTCTTCAATGAGAGCAGCCCAAATTTCGGGATGATCTTTCGGAAAAAGTTGCGTGAGTTGGTAAAGGTATTTCAAAGCCCCTGCGGCATCTCCCTGCCCATACAACTGTGCCACATAGGAGGCATGCAGTTCATACTTATCGGGGTGTAGTGCCAAAAGAGCCTCCAATATGGGGTTATATTCACGAAGAAGGACTCCTTTCTTTGTCTGACGTTGGAGAAGGGGCAACAGAGTTGTCAGTGCTTCATCCGGGGATAATTGTTTCGATGACAAGAGGTTCATCAATTCTCTGCGTGCCTCATCATCTCTGTTTTCCGCAAGATAGGCAGAGTAGGCAATCAAGGAACAAGCAGGAAGTTTGCGTTCGGCATCGGAAAGGGTACCGAGTATCTCGGACACCGCTTTCGCCTCTCCCATGGAGAGAAGATAAGAGAGCCCGACAACTGCTTTTCCGGGATTTTCTTTAAGCGAACCATGCAAAAGTTGTTCTGCATAGCGACGTACCTCCTGTGCATCGGCACCCATCGCCTGCAAAATCTTGAATCGCATGGTGTGTTCTACCTCTTCGTGGGGCGTATCCTTTAACATGGGTTGTACCTCATCGAAGAGTTTTTTTGCTTTTTGCACTTCCTGCTCTACAAGATACAATTCCGTAAGGAAAAGAGCCGATGGTATGTCTTTTGGAGCAAAGGTGCGGTATTGTTCGAGCACCTCGATACTTCTACGCCTTTCGTTTTGCTGCAAGAGTCCCTCCACATACAACTGCATATAACGCTCTTCCGACGGGCTTATCGAAAAAGCCTTTCCTGCCCACTCCGTGGAAAGATCGGCAATCCGCCCCCGTGTGAGTTCAGCCAAGGCGTAAGCCGTTGCCGCCGCGGGCATACTCGCATAGGAACAAGATAGCAGATGGTATGCCAATGACGGTTTATCTGTATGAAGAGCCATTATCCCTTGTTCAAACAAAATTTGTCCCTCCTCTGCCCACACTCGATTGTTATCTCCATTTTGAGCATGGGAAAAGAGTGATAGGGGGAGGAAAAGAAAGCAAACTGCCAACAGGCGTTTAGGCAATAAAAAAATCATCAACAACAAACCCAATCTATTCATCAACTCTTAACTCCGGAGTGCCCGAAGCCTCCTGCACCTCGTTCTGTATCGTCAAGGGCGTCTACGGCTTGCCATTCCACTACCTCATGGCGAGCTATTACCATCTGAGCAATACGATCTCCCGAGGCGATCTCCACTTGCTCTTGCGAGAGGTTTATGAGGATAACTCCTATTTCTCCTCTATAATCCGCATCAATCGTCCCGGGCGTGTTGAGCAGAGTAATCCCCTTTTTGAGAGCCAAACCGCTACGTGGTCGGATCTGCGCCTCGTATCCGGGTGGCAGGGCTATGGAAATACCCGTCGGGATAAGTCGCCTTTCGCCCGGCAAAAGAATGACAGGCGCATCTAAAAAAGCCGAGAGGTCTACCCCCGCCGAGAGGGGGGTGGCATAGCTCGGTAGGGGGTTGTTCGATCTATTGATAATGGGTATTTTCATACTTCATTCTTTACTTTTAGTTGGGCAGCCACCTCTTTTTCTTCTCCACTCGGTAGAGGGAGCTCTTCACAATGGATGGCTTCGTCCATTCAGTCCACTAAAGTACTAAAAACCAATGATACGGATATTTTTCAATTCGGTAGAGAAATAAAAAAATGACGGTGTATTATCGCAATACAAGAAACAAACCTCTTGGTCAAAAGATTTATTTGATGTACTATTGCAGGCACTAAAAACGAATGCCTATTATGCCCACACGCCTGATTGCCGATGCTTCACTTCCTTACATACAGGGGGTACTGGACGAAGTTGCCGAGGTTATTTACCTCCCCTCCGAAGAGATTACTCGCGTTCGAATTATCGAAGAAAAAGCCGAAGGCTTGCTCATACGAAGCGTAACAAAGTGCAACGAAAACCTTTTGGAGGGAACAGCCATCCGCTTTATAGCCACTGCAACAGCCGGATTCGATCATATCGATCATCTATATTGTGCCTCCCGAGGCATTGAGTGGCACAATGCTCCCGGATGCAATGCCCGAGGAGTGGCTCATTGGGTTCTATGTACCCTTTCTTCAATTGCCTTGCAAAAAGATCGTCTCTTGAAAAACGAACAATTAGGCATAGTGGGAGCAGGCAATGTGGGGCGCAACCTACAACAAATGGCACAAGGCATCGTAAATAAAGTGTTATTGTGCGACCCTCCGAGAGCCGAACAAGAGGGTACTAATAAGTTCTACTCTCTCTCTGATTTGGCGGCACAATGTTCTCTATTATCCTTTCACACGCCACTAACCTATGAGGGTAAGCATGCCACCTATCATCTCATCAATGAAAATTTTATAGATCAATGCTCTTCAAATGCCATTATACTGAATGCAGCACGAGGAGGAATAGCCGACACGCAAGCTCTTATACAAGCGGTGCAAGAAAACAAACTCTGTTCCATTCTACTTGACTGCTGGGAGGGAGAGCCACATATTAACGAAAAACTCCTATCCTTAGCCGACAGAGCAACCCCTCACATTGCCGGTTTTTCTGCTGAAGGAAAAGCACGAGGCTCTCGCATGATATTGGAAGCTGCCTCCCGATTTTTCGGATGGACCAATGTTTCACTCTCTTCCGTTCAAGCCCCATCTCTGGAAAAACCCTTTATCACAATTTCTGAGAAAAGCCCTTTTTGGTTAGAAGAAACATTCCTTCAAACCGCCCCTATCATTGATCGGGCAGAAATATCTCTACGCCAAAATCCTACCCTGTTTGAAGCGCATCGGGTAGCTTATCCTTTCCATCGAGAACCCGAGGCTTACATTGTATTGGGAGGAAACAGACAGCAAAGAGCAGTGTTACAACAAATCGGGTTTCAATTGGGATAAGTTGCCCGATCAGAGGTAAATCACGAGAGATTTCTCCCTCTTTCCATACTTCCATACAAAGAAGGGGGGAATAAGATTTCACCGATTTCATAATACGGAGCAACTATTACCCAAGCATTTATCTCCAAAAGATCTTGATTTTTACTCTTTCTCACTATCTTTGTAACAGAGTGTGAATGTATTCGGAGGAAAAACTGAAAAAAGAATGTGCGTCATGTCTCTACTCCTCTTGCTACTCCATGCTCCTAAAAAAACGAAGTTCCCCGAGTAAAGATGAGAAATTTAGTATCCATCAGTCAATGCTCTCCCGAAGATATTCTCCGCATTCTGGATAGAGCCACTATTTTCGAGCACAATCCCAACCGCAACTATTTAGAGAAAAACGTCATTGCAACGCTCTTTTTTGAGCCTTCGACACGCACTCGTCTGAGTTTTGAAACAGCGGTTTGTCGTTTGGGTGGCAAGGTAATTGGCTTCTCAGATGCCTCCACCTCCAGCTCTACCAAGGGAGAGACTCTCAAAGATACCATACGCATTGTGGCAAACTATGCCGATGTGATCATTATGCGCCACCATCTCGAGGGGGCTGCACAGTATGCCACGGAGGTATGCAATTGCCCCATTATCAACGCCGGTGATGGTTCCAATCAGCACCCCACACAAACATTGCTGGATCTTTACTCCATCCGACAAACGCAGGGTTCGTTGGAGAGAAAAACCATTGTGATGGTCGGAGACTTGAAATATGGGCGCACCATACACTCACTAATTGAAGGAATGAGTCCGTTCTCTCCTCGATTTATATTTGTTGCCCCTCCCGAGTTGGCTCTTCCCGAAGAGTATCGTACCTATTGTCAAAGCCGCAATATCCCATTTGAGGAGGTAAGCAACTTTACACCCGAGATTGTCGGTGAGGCAGATGTACTCTACATGACTCGTGTGCAAAGAGAACGTTTCTCCGATATAGAGGAATATGAACGAGTAAAGAACGTGTATGTATTGGATAATGCTCTGCTGCAAAAAGCCAAACCCAATCTGCGCATTCTCCATCCCCTGCCTCGAGTACATGAGATTGCCCAAGAAGTAGACTTGCATCCGGCAGCCTACTACTTCCAGCAAGCTCTCAACGGACTCTTCGTTCGCCAGTCTATCCTGTGCGAAGTATTGGATATCAAAGTTACGGAATAACGCCTACCCTATGACGGAAAAGAATACAAAACAACCCATCGCAACCATGCCCGTGGCAACTATTTGCAACGGCACAGTAATCGATCATATTCCCCCTTCAAAACTTTTCAAAATAGCCGCTCTTCTTCGTTTGGAAGAGGCATCTCAACCCATAACCATCGGCAATAACTTCCACAGCAAGTTGCTCGGAAGAAAAGGGATAATCAAAATAGCCGATCAATTTTTTTCCGATGCTGTTTTGGATCGAATAGCCTTGATAGCTCCCAACGTACACCTCAACATCATCCGAGATTATAAGGTGGTGGAAAAGAGATGCGTACAGCTCCCCAAAGAGATCGTGGGCATAGTACGCTGTACCAATCCCAAATGTATCTCCAATCACGAACCGATGCCCACACGCTTCCGAAGCGAACTGCAAGGGGAGGAAGCAACCATTGTATGTGCCTACTGTGGACGAAAGATCAAAAGCGAACAAATAGAACTTTTATGAAACAACATTGGAAGCCGGGCACCATGATCAGCCCCCTACCGGCACTGATTGTAACCTGTGCCGACAAAAAAGGCAACAGTAATCTACTCACTGCCTCATGGACAGGGATTGTGTGTACCAATCCTGCCATGTGCTATGTGAGCATTCGTCCCGAGCGTCATTCGCATACCATGATCTCCGAGAGTATGGAATTTGCCCTCAACTTGACCACCGTATCGATGGCAAAAGCCACAGATTGGGTAGGAGTGGTTAGTGGCAAAAAAGAAGACAAATGGAAAGGATCGGGACTAACGCCCATCCCTGCCAAAATTATCCAAGCACCACTTGTAGCCGAGAGCCCCATCAGTTTGGAGTGCAGAGTGCGCAGCATAATGCCTTTGGGCAGCCACGATATGTTTTTGGCAGAGATTGTCAATGTAGTGGTAGATGACAGCTATATCAACCCCGAAACAGGGAAATTGGATCTAGCTCGAGCCGAACTATTGGCTTATGCCCATGGAGAGTATTTTGGGTTGGGGGACTTTATTGGTTACTTCGGGTGGTCCGTAAAAAAAGGGGATGCACCCATCAAACAACGAAAATAACCAGTGTACAAAACAGAGATGAAACGCAAACGCAAGGGAGCCTACCCCCCACAATGGAACTACCCCACCAAGAGAAGGAAGAGAGGTAAAGGCAAAAAGTCTTTTCGTGCCATCGTTCTCATCCTCCTATTCTTCCTCTTTTCGATAGCCGGATTCGGGTTTTACATCTTGTTACGCCCGGCAGGAATAGCCCGACAGGAAGCATATATATACATCACCGATACCACTTCTCTCGAGAAAGTATTTCAACAGATCGAAAAGGGTATTGTGCTTCGCAACCCTCGCATATTCCGTCAAGTGGCACAATGGAGCCGTCTTGAAGAGAGCATTCGACCGGGAAAGTATAAACTCCTTCCCGCTCAAAATATGCTTCAAATTATACACACCATCAAATATGGAGAGCAAGTGCCCGTGCGCATAGGACTCAAAAATGCACGCACGCAACAAGATCTCGTGTTAGCTCTTACCGAGAATTTGCAAATAACGCCCGTAGACCTTACCGAACGATTGCAAGACTCTGCTTTTTGTGCCTCACTGGGTTTTGATACGATAACCATTCGTTGCCTCTTCACCCCCCACCTCGAACAATTCGAAAAGGATAAAACGAGCAATATCTATTGGAACACTTCCGTGGATTCCCTACTCTCCTATTTTAAGCAACGCCATGATGCTTTTTGGACGCCGCAGCGGATTGCCCAAGCACAACGGGCTGGATTTTCTCCCACAGAGATTACCATCATCGCTTCCATTGTGCAAGAGGAGTCCAATCAGGAAAAAGAGTACCCCTTGATTGCGGGGCTCTACATCAATCGTCTGCGTAAAGGGATGAAACTACAAGCAGATCCCACAGCTCGCTTCGCCATGGGCGACTTCGACATCAAACGTGTCGGACGAGAGCAAATCCGTTTCAATTCGCCCTACAATACCTATCAAGTGTATGGATTACCCCCCGGACCTATCTGCTTTCCTCGGCAAAAAACCATTGAGAGCGTACTCAACCATACACAACACGACTATATATTCATGTGTGCTAAATCCGATTTTTCCGGCGCACACGCCTTTGCCTCCACCTACGAAGAGCATCTGAAAAATGCACGACTCTATCAAAAAGAACTTGACAGACGCAATATCAAATAATGAAAGAGAGCTCGGAAAATCAATTCTACCAAGAGGCAATGCAGAGTAGAACCCGCTTATTGATCGGCGATGAGGGTGTGGCTCTTTTTCAAAATGCCCATGTACTCCTCGCCGGGTGCGGAGGTGTGGGCGGAGCGGTGGCACACATGTTGGTCAGAGCCGGTATAGGTAGACTAAGTTTAGTCGATGGAGACAAAGTGACAGCCGGTAATTTGAATAGGCAAATGGTTGCCTACAAAGACACCATTGGTATGTATAAAACCGAAGCTCTTGCCCAAGAATTGCTCCGCATCAACCCCGAACTAAAACTCACGCTCCATACTACCTATTGGGAAGAAAAGGATATTCTGCCCCTGCTCGCAAGCACGCCCTATACCTTTGTGGCGGACGCCATAGACACTTTAGCTCCCAAAACAGAACTGATAGCTCGCTGCCACGAACTCTCCATCCCCATCATTTCCGCCATGGGAGCCGGAGCCAAAGTGGATCCGACAGCACTGCAAATAGCAGATATAAGCCAAACATATAGCTGTGCCTTGGCAAGAGTGGTACGTAAAAATCTTCGTTTGCGAGGCATTAAAAAAGGGGTTACCGTTGTTTTTTCTACCGAAAATGCACTCGAAAACGCTACTCTGGGAACTTCGGCAGAGCGGGGAAAACGCTCCACAGTGGGGACCATATCCTATCTCCCCAATCTGTTTGGTTGCTATATGGCAGCCCATATACTCAGAACATTATCCGATAAATAAAAAACCAAAATGCCCGATAGTATGTCCCTCTCTCCTGTCGATGCTTTCATTCGCATCGAAAACCTTCACAAACAGTTCGACTCACTGGAAGTGCTAAAAGGCATCAATCTCTCCATACAAAGGGGTGAAATCGTTTCCATTGTGGGTCCCAGCGGAGTGGGCAAGACTACACTCTTGCAGATTTTGGGCACTTTGGACACACCCTCTTTGGGAACCATTTGGATCAACGGCACCAATCCGCATGCATTGACGGAAAAGAAACAAGCTGCTTTTCGCAATACAAAAATTGGTTTTGTCTTCCAATTTCACGAATTACTCCCCGAGTTTTCGGCACAAGAAAACGTTGCTATTGCTGCGATGCTCGCCGGAGTAAAGTACCGAGATGCGATGCTGAAAGCCGAGGATATGCTCCTACGTTTGGGATTGAAAGAGCGACTGAAACACAAGCCCAGAGAGCTGTCGGGAGGGGAAAAGCAACGCATCGCTGTGGCACGTGCGCTCATCAATCAACCCGACGTACTCCTTGCCGATGAGCCCTCCGGCAGTTTGGACAGCAGCAATAAGGAAGAGCTGCACAAACTTTTCTTTCAACTCAGGGATGAACTGCAACAAACCATTATCATCGTAACCCACGATGAGCATCTCGCCCGCCTTGCCGACAAACGGATTGAACTTCGTGATGGTCTGATTACCTCCATAACCTCGCCTTCCGATGAGCAATAAATTCTTTCACTTTCACCGAGGAGACAAGATCGTTTTCCTCCTCTTTCTTGCTCTATTCGCAAGCGGCATCCTTCTATTCTTTTTCTCCCCTCCCGGAAAGGCGGATACCTCCGATACCACCAAAGAATGGTCTACCCGACCGAAAAAACAGGCAATACAACCCAACAAAGAGGAGCGAAGAGGAGGGCATGGAAGAGATACCATCGAAACAGACGAACACTACGTGGGACCTCCGCAACCACTCACCTACACTCCCAAAAAAACAATCCCCAAGGGCGTTGTTTTGGATCTCAACAGGGCAGATTCGGCTACTCTCACGCAAATACCCGGCATAGGACCTGCCTTTGCCCGTCGCATCGTAGCGTATAGAACCCGATTGGGAGGCTACTATACCGTGCTTCAGTTGCAAGAAGTATATGGCATGACTCAGGAGAAATATGACCAAATCAAGACCTATTTCTCCATCGAAACACCTCCGATGGTTACCTCATGGCATAGCCTCTCTTACGACTCCATTCCTCGCCATCCTTACCTCAACTATCTCCAACGCTCTGCTTTGGAACGCATCTTGTACAGAGATGGGAACCTTCAAGGGTGGCAACAACTTCTTAATTTATCTGAGTTTTCTCGGGAAGACAGTGTGCGTCTGAGCCACTACTTCTCTTTTTAATCTTTTGGGCAGCAAGCAATGATTACGAAAATTTATTCCGACACACCCGACCATGCTCTCATAAACTCCGTGGTGGCAAAGCTATTGGACGGTGAAATCATCATATACCCGACAGGATTGGGCTATGCCTATGGTTGCTCAGCTCTCAAGCAAAGAGCCATCGAACGGATTTGTTCACTGAAAGGAGTCGATTGGCGCAAGCATCGTATGGCGGTAATGTGTCCTTCCATCAATGCAATATCAGAATATGCCAAAGTGGACAACCGTTCTTTTCAATACATCAAATCGCATGAAAAAGAACCGATAACCTACATCCTCCCTGCCAAATATGAGCTACCTAAGATACTGCAAAACAATCATGAGATAGGCGTTCGATTGGCACAACACCCGATAACTCAACTGCTCTTGGAGGCTTTGGGCTCGCCTCTTCTCACTGCTTCTCTTCCCATACGGCATGAAGAACCTGAATATCTAACCGATCCCGAATTGATCGATGAGTGCTATGGCAAAGAGGTATATACCCTACTCGATGGGGGCATTTGTACCGGTGGCTATACAGCCATCATCCGCCTTTCCAATGGAGAAGAAGAGATTTTGCGCGAAGCTCAACAAGGATTATCCACCCTTTTCTAACAGTCCCGACTCTATGAAACATCCATTCAGATACACTGCTGCTCTGCTTCTTTTCATCCTCGTTGTGAGCATCATTGCCGGGTGTGCCAAACAAGCATCGCCCGAAGGCGGTCCCTACGATATGATCGCCCCCAAACTCATTCGCAGCACACCTCTCAACGAAGCGACGCACAGCACCGGCAAGAAGATCAAACTAACGTTCGATGAAAATGTCAAGATCGAGAAGCAGAACGAAAAAGTATTCTTCTCTCCTCCTCAAAAGACTCCTCCTCGCATAACGCACGGCACGGGCAAAAACATCATCATATACTACGAAGATGATTTGAAACCCAATACAACCTACACGATCAACTTTACCGATGCCATCGTGGATCTCAATGAAGGCAATCCGTTAGAGGGATTGGTCTTCGCTTTCTCCACGGGGGCAACGATTGACACGATGCAGATACGGGGACAAGTCATTGACGCCCGAAGTTTGGCACCCGTACCCAACATTCTCGTGGGGGTGCATCCACAAGGCAGCGATACTCTGTTTCAAAAAAGTCCGCTGCTTCGAGTGGCACAAACCGACAGCAAAGGAGCTTTCACCATTACCCATCTTGCTCCGGGCGAATACCGTCTCTTTGCCCTAAACGATTTAGACCACTCTTTCAGTTACAGCCAACGAAGCGAGGGATTTGCCTTTTTGGACCACTCCGTTTCTGCCGTCCCCCCTCTGCAAACCCACAATCACACAGAAAGAGAAGAGACGGATTCGATCCATCCCATCGAAACAGACACCGCCCAACTGAAAGACGAAATTCCTCAAAAAGAGCCAATCATATCTCAAAAGCAAGAGGAACATCTACTCTTCTATTCAGTGGACTTGCCGAAGAAGCAACTGCTTCAAAAGAGCAATCGCCCCGACTCTCTACGTCTCGTTTTCAACTTCAGTGCCCCGATAGATTCTCTTCCCTCGGCTCATATTCTGAATATGGGTGCGATGCCGAGAGTGCTTTCTCTTATAGCCCTCAATGCCGAACGAACCGAAGTTACCTACTGGTTGCCCGACTCCACTCTTTATCGGCAAGACTCGTTGCAAGTGCAACTAAAGTACAGAGCCACCGACTCCGTGGAAAACACTCATTGGCGCACGGATACGCTTACACTCATCTCAAGGAAGAATAATCCCTCAAGCAACAAGGCATCTCTCAGAGAGCAAATAAAGGCAGCCGTTGCGGGTGCATCGGGCGATAGTATCGAAAAAGCAACACCTTTATCTCGCCTCTTAACCGTGGAACAACGGAAAAATAGTGCGTGGTACAAAGGCTCTCCGCGAGATACGGTACGCTTCGTGGCAAGCGAACCCATTGCCTCCGTAGACAGTACTCGGCTGCAATTGTTCTCCGTCAAAGACAGCATCGAGACACCCCAACCCTTTACAATGCGCAAAGTGCCTCTGGATCCCTGTGCCATAGACCTGATTACAAGCTACTCATACGGCACAAACTATAAATTTGTCATTGACTCGGTAGCAATGCAGGGTATATACGGAGGCAGTAACCCCAAGGAAACCTATTCCTTTGGCGTGGAAGGCGAAGATAAGTTCGGTTCCCTAAAACTATCTTTGCAAAACCTACCCAAGGGGGGAATGCTACATATAGATCTATTGGATGAAAAGAACCAAGTACTGGACAGCTTGCCGCTAACAGACAGCACCTTGGTGATAAACAACCTTCCTCCTGCCCAATACTTCGTCAGACTGTGGGTAGATCTGAACCAAAACGGGCAGTGGGATCCTGCCTCCTATCCCACAAAGCAGCAAGCCGAGCCGGTCTACTTCTACCCGGCAGCTCTAACCATACAGGGCAAATTTGTAAGCGAAGAGAGTTGGGATCTTGAAAAGACACCGATCACTCAACAACGCCCGTCAAGTATGCAGAGTCCTTTTGCCGATGCAAAAAACAATCAGCAAAAAACAGAGCGCAAGGATCTGAACGAAGAGTACATCCAACGCATGAGGGAACGATATGGCAACAAGTGGAATCCCTCGGAGAAAGACCGTAAAACACTCGGCTTACCCACTCGGGCTGAAGAGCGTGCTCAGCGAGAGGCAGAGAAATTAGAGAAAGAAAAAAAGATGCCCGCCAAAGCAAATCGGTAATACACTGTGTAACAGAGAAAAATTCATAGCATTGAAATAACGATTTGAATGCATTCATTGGAAAGTTTGTATGCATACAAATTCAAGTTTGAATGCATCAAATTGAACTCGAAACAGCGATGAACGACAAACTATACTCCGAAAGGCTGCGCCTGCCTCTCAACATACTGCTTGCCCTCGTTGCTCTTGTGGTTGCCGTCGTACCCATCCTGCTCTCTCAAAAACTGCACAAAAAGATGGTGGAAGAGGAGCGCATTAAGATGGAATTATGGGCTGCCTCCACCGAAGCACTCGCAAGCGACGCAGTGGATGCCCCCCTGAATGTATTGCTCTCCATCATTCGCTCCAATAAAACAATCCCCATCATCCTCTGCGACAAAAGCGACTCGATCATTTCTTACAACAACATAGACCTCCCACCCCACACGGACTCCCTTACAACGCTGACAAACACATTGGCAGATTTCAAGAAAGATTATCCGCCCATAGTTATCGACTTAGGGAGCCAAGGACAACAATTTCTCTACTACTCCGACAGCTCCACTTTGAAGGAGCTGTTCCTCTTCCCCACCATACAGATATTCATCTTTGTTGTCTTTGTGTTCATACTGCTCATGGCATGGTATCTGGCACAAAAGAATGCGCAAAACAAACTCTGGATAGGGCTTTCCAAAGAGACGGCGCATCAGTTGGGCACCCCCATTTCCTCGCTCATGGCATGGACGGAACTACTGCAAGGGGAAGTGAAAGACCCCACGCCCATCCACGAAATAAACAAAGACATCGAACGCCTACAAACAATAACGCACCGCTTTCAAAAGATCGGTTCGGCTCCCCAATACGAAGAGCGCGATTTGGCACAGGAAATTACGCAAATGGCTCAATACATGGAACGGCGCATCAGCAAAGAAGTGTGCATATTCCTGGATGTGCCTCAAGGGGAAATCATTCGCGTGCAGCTCGTACCTTCATTGTGGAGCTGGGTTATTGAAAACCTAATCAAGAACGCTGTCGATGCCATGAGGGGCAAGGGTGAAATCACCATAACCTTGGAACGCAGAGGCAAGTATGCACTCATAGATCTGACAGACACGGGCAAAGGCATCTCCCCAAGAGATCGGCACAAAGTGTTTCGCCCGGGCTTTACCACCAAGAAACATGGATGGGGGTTGGGGCTTTCGTTGGTGCGTCGGATTATTGAAGTGTATCACAATGGGCGCATCATAATCCTGCGCAGCGAAGTAGGCATTGGCACCACATTCCGCATCAAACTCCCCCTCGATCGCAAGCAACGAAGAGGGTGGAAGCGTAGCAAAGGGTTCGCTCTGTAAACCCGTTCCATTCGGTGATTAAAGCGTCATCGCCTCTCTCCTCCGACGTAGCGACACGTGGGAAGGGGGGAGGCGATTGCTTTTGACAAGATTGCCAATGCAAGGATATGCGGGCGTACACATGGGCAGACAATACCCCTCGAAATGACTACTTAGCCATATCCACACGCAAGCGCAAGAGTGGACGCATGGGCGGACAGCCCTCTTCGAAATGACTACTTAGCCGTACCTACACGCAAGCACAAGAGCGTACACATGGGCAAACAGCTTTTCGGGAGAAACGACTAAAAGTTTTTATGAATGCACCCCATTCTTTGGCTCAACGCCCACAAATCTTTATCTGATCGCATTCAATTCTATTGTTCAAGTCTTGAACAGTAGTAACCAAGTCATGAACGGTAGTGACCAAGACTTGAACAGTAGCGACCAAGTCTTGAAACACAAAATAGATATCGTAGTTGGTAACTTTTGGATGCGTACATTGGAAGTTTCAGTTGTAACGCAGAGGGTTATTCCTCACCTATATCTCCTTCGCTGCTGCCCCGTGCCAACATGACGGAAGAGGCAACAGCCACGCAATCGGCACGCATCGCAATCCGCCATCCATCGCACCCAACCACCGAACAATACGCAGGAAACGGGAAACGAAAACGCATCGGCAAAGCAAGCGGCACGAACAACAAAAAAAATAACGCAAGCACCGAACGGCACAAGCGTTTC
>JBGZIN010000013.1:0-6407 GCA_041848345.1 Porphyromonas sp. | reverse complement strand
CACAAAATCTCTTTTCTCGCCACGAAAAAGTTATTTCTAAGTTTGAAATGTTATTTCCAAGGTTAGAAATATTGTTTCCAAGGCTTGAAATAATATTTCCAAGATTGGAAATGAAGTTTTGCTCCCGAGTAAATGATTTTTTTAGGGCGTACGAAGCAACTTTTGCGTGCCAAAAAGCAACTTTGTATCGGGGCATGGTACAACACGCTCAATTCATGGAAATAAAAAAGATACCCTCCGTCCCTTTGCAAAGGAAGAGGAGGGTACCTTATATAACTCCGACTTTCGCTTACAACTATAAAGATGCCGTGGTAAGGTGTTATCCAAGATTGCCCAACTCTATTGGGAACACTTGGCGCAAAAGCCGAAGAAAAAGATTAGATTATCTCCATTATTTGATGGCGATGTTCACATTGTTGTCTTTATCGTAAGAGTAGGCTTTCCACCCTCTCTCCTTAATCAAAGCTACATCTTCTGCCGTGTATGTATTGCCCTCTTCTGCATAGGTAGAGGTTATAGTTACCCATTTTGCTGTCTCGTCTACCGCCACATTGTTGAGAGTTTGTATCATTTGTGTCATTTTCTCACCCTTAATCTTATTGACATGACATTCCAACAACACAAGGAGAGGATTGTTGGTCAAATCCAAAGAGGTAAGTTCATTATGGTTGCACAAAAGCTCTTGCAAAACGCTGTTTTGAGAAAGATCCAACGCTGTCAGCTTGTTATTGGTAACATGGAGTTGAACTAAGTTTTTGTTGGCTCCGAGGTTTAAGCTCTCCAATTGGTTGTTATCGCACTTCAGCTGTACAAGTCCTTCTGCCTTGGACAGATCTAAAGAGGTGAGTTTATTGCCGGAACAGAAAAGGATCTGAAGATTGGGATTGTTTTGCAACTCAAGAGAAACCAATCCGTTATCGGTACATTCGAGACCTTCGAGTAGAGGGTTTTTAGAAAAGTCGAGCTTGGTAATTTGGGTATTGTTGCAAGCTACCCCATTCAATTTGGGATTATTGCTGAAGTCAATCTCCTTGATAGGATTGGACGAGCAGTCTAAATTCTGAAACTCTGCCAAATGTGAGATGTTGAGCGTCTCGAAGTTATTACCCGATATATAGAGGTTTTTCAAGATGGTATTCTTGCTCAAATCTATTGAAGAGAGAGCATTGCCATCCACGCCCAGCACGCGTAATCTCGGCGCACCCGTTACATCGATAGAGGTAATCCCTGCATTTTGACTATAAAACTCGCGAATATCTCCCTTGACTGTCACAGTTTGGGCGGTAAGAGTATAGAGCTCGATAGAACCTCCCATACCATCGTCCATTTTTTCTTTGAACGTTGCACCTTCGATGGTTACGGTTCCTTTTACGGGCGTAACGGTCATAGGGATAACTTCCCCCACGGCGGTTGAGGTTGTGAAAGTGATCTTAAGCTCGCCTTCTGCTACTGTTGTGGTATTTGTTGGCTCTGTTTTCCCACCACAAGCCGACATAAGCACCATCGAAACGAGGGCAAATACCCCCAATAATCCTTTGATTTTCATAATCTCTTTCAATCTAAATTGCTATTGTTTATTCTATTTCTCTCAAGTCAATTTGTTATATATCCGTTTGATAATTGAGCCTCTTCTATTGAATTGTCACAGGTTCTGACTATTTCATGTCATACATTCGCCTAATATGTTCTCTTTGCAAAAGTAAGAGAATTATTGAATTGGTCAATTTGAAACAAGAGACTTTTGTAAATAGCTTCATAGAAAATATCTATATCTTCCCTGTTTTCATGCGCGCCAATGCTTCTTTAAGTTCTGCTGTTTGTGGTCGTATTTTAACATCAAACCTCAATATGCGCAATAGATTTACATACAAAACCTCATATCAAAGGGTTTAAGAATTGGGCTTTTTAGAGCAAAACCGATCGCACACTCCTTTTGACCGAAAACATAATCCCGATTTATCTTTCGGAAACGAACCAACAAAGCAATAGAACGGACAAAAAGATTTTTTCTTGTTATGGAAAAAATGGCATTATGCAGGTAATTCAAGAGGCTCCCATCACCGCAAAGCGACTCTCTCCCCGAAAGTACGCAGAGTGGGCAAGGTACTTGATACGATTCCCGGTACTACAAAACGACTCTTACCCCCTTGGAACAAACTCCGATATATTCCCCCTCAGCATGCTTTTTCTGCTTTCTGAAAAACAATGCTTCGAAGAATAAATAGAGAAAAATGCTCCCTACAAAAAGAACTCCGATAGAGAGTCGATCTCTACCGGAGTTCTGTATGAAAATGAATGTTTACTTTCTTTACCCTGTTGCCTTATTCAAAGTAAGGCTCAAAATCGCTCTTTGTTGCTCCACAGAGAGGGCAAGCCCAATCATCCGGAATAGCTTCAAAAGGTGTTCCTGGTTCAATTCCACTATCGGGATCTCCTGCTACGGGGTCATAGATATAACCGCAAAGCTCGCAAATATACTTCTGCATACTCATTATTTTACTTCCTTATTTATTTTCTTATCTATTGCAAAGATATACATTTTCGTCCAACCCCTAACTAAGATAGCATCTATACTACGATAGAATTAAACTATACAGATCTATTCAAAGAGCAACGTATTTCGGCGAGGGACCGTAACGATTGGGGTGTTTAGTCCCATCCTTGCAGAAGAAAATGAAGAGAAAGAACCAGCCTATTACCGGGATTAAAGCAAAGAGCAGATACCATGCCGAGTAGTCAATATCATGCAAACGACGTACTGCCACGGCAAGAAAAGGTATCAAACAGATTAGCCCAAGGAGAGAATAGAGGATGCTCATAAGACAATTCGGCACCCAGGCGTTCCATATACAAAAACCTTCTAACCAAGAGTGAACCTGAGGGAATAAATCAAAATGCCAAATATCAATATCGGTAAAAAACATCGGCATTCTCCAATTGAAAAACACAAGGCTGAAGGCATAGTAGAATAGAAAAAAGCCCCAAAACTCCTGACGACGTGCTCGCCCCGAGAATGCAAAGAAACGCTCTGTAAAACCGAGTGTAAAATACCGCCACAAAGACTCTGCTTGTGTGGCACGCACGGGCTCCTCCCGAGGGGGAGTTTGCTCTCTACCGTCTGTTTTATATCCCTTGGGTTCGAAGATGGGTGGTTCAACAGAGCTCTGAGTCGAGTTCTCTTCCTCGTTCTGAGGAACGTCACTTGCCCTCTTTTGTGCAGAAGTCCGCTCCTTAATGCATCGCAACTCTTCATACTTCTCCACTTCTAACCACGATGAAGCACCCGGTTTCCAGGCAAAAAGAGCTTCATCCAACAGATGAGGTTGCTGCCTCAATGTATCGAGCGTGAAAGCACCCAACCGCTCTGTTAAAGAGGAGAGATAATAAAGTTCTCCCGATTGTTGAAGAGCAGCATGCTCCACGAGTAACTGTTCTTTTACGGCAGAATATGTTTCCCACTTAGTCCAATCTTTGCACCAAATAAGCGTATCATCCGAGAGAGAACGCTCCACGACTTCCACCAAAGTAAGCGGACCTTCTTGTTGCTTATCGACAAGGATATAAAACTGTTTCATAACGCTGTTCGGGTTTGTGTGAAATATCTTTTACTTCTTTTCTTTCGTTGCAGACGGAGCAGAGGCAGGCTTTTCTTGAGCATACCCTTCGTTCAAAGCTGCAATTACGGAGGCGGTAATATCTAAATCGGGATTGCCATACAGCATATTGTCTGCACGCACATTGGTTAAGATGAGGTCATACCCCCACTCCTTATTCATCTCGGCAATGCGATCTTTTATGGTATTGTACAACTTCTCCTCAGCCGCTTGTTGTTCTTTGAGTAATTGCTCGGTGAGAGAAGCGTTTAGCTTTTGTACATCTTGCTCCATCTTCATGAGCTTGTTTTGCTCCGCCTCGGCAGCTTCACGAGTGAGGAACTGATTATTTTGCAATTTTTGTTGGAAATCCGCTCCGGCGCGCTGCAAAGCGTTCATCTTCGATGCAAGCGATGCGCGCCCATCATTGCCTTTCTTTTCCAGGCTTTTTTGCATTTCCTTATACTGTTCATAGTTGTTTAGTACGGAGTCGAGCTGTACGTAAGCCACCTTCAAACCTTGTACTTGAGCCGCAGCCTCTGTGGTGGCAGCGCTTTTTCCTCCCGTTGCTGTCGCATTTTTATCCGATTGAGAGCAGGAAGTCGCCAAGAAGAGACACATTGCGCCCAGCAACGCGCCGCCCATTTTTAATGTAATGTTTTGCATATACAACTTGTTGAGTTAGTCTATTTCGTCCTTAGTTTATTTCTATTGTTCGCCAATTCGATCAAAAAGATTACGCTTGTTCGCCTCATCTTCCAGTTGTTTGTTGGCACAGCCAATCCCCTTGCGCTGCAATGCTTTGCTGGACTCGATATGTGTGTCGGGAAATCGTCCTCCGCGCACAAAGAAAACTCGAATGCCCAAAAGAAGGAGCGCAATTGCCACAAACACGGCTGTTACAAGGAGCAATATCATCATTTTGTCTTATATTTGCACAAGGCAAAGTTAGCATATTCCTCTAATAAGACAAGAGGAATAGCAGGGTTAGTATTGAACTAAAACATATATCACAAAACAATGAACATTACAGATCTTAAGCCCGCCCTGGTGTGGCGTTACTTCCACGAAATTACTCAAGTGCCCCGCCCCTCGAAGAAAGAGGAGAAGATTTTGGCGTATTTGAAGAAGTTTGCAGAAGATCGCAAGCTCGATTATAGCCAAGATGAAGCCGGCAACATTGTTATTCGCAAGGCGGCAACTCCCGGATATGAAGACCGAAAGACCATTATCCTCCAAAGCCATGTGGATATGGTGTGTGAGAAGAACAATGATACCGTACACAACTTTGAGACAGACCCCATACGCACCGTGATCGATGGCGAATGGGTGCGTGCGGAGGGAACAACTCTCGGAGCGGACAACGGCATCGGAGTGGCTGCCGAATTGGCTCTTTTGGATGACAATTCTTTGGAACACGGTCCCATAGAGTGTCTCTTCACGGTGGATGAAGAAACCGGATTGACCGGTGCCATGAACCTTGCCCCCGGTTTTGTGAAAGGAACTATTTTGCTCAACCTCGACAGTGAAGATGAGGGTGAAATGTTCATCGGTTGTGCCGGAGGTATGGGTACGACGGCAACTTTCAACTACACCACGGAGGCAACGCCTGCCGATTATTTCTATGGTAAGATAAGCGTTAGCGGACTTAAAGGTGGGCACTCGGGTGGCGACATTCACGTAGGGTTAGGCTCCGCCAATAAGATCCTTAACCGTGCGCTCTATGCTGTTCGTGAGAAAATGCCTTTGGTATTGGCGCAAATCGATGGGGGCAACCTGCACAACGCAATCGCACGTGAAGCAATGGCTCTTGTCGGAGTGCCGATGAACAGAAAAGAGGAGCTTGCCATACTGGTCAACGAACTCGATGCAGATGTTCGCACAGAGTTGGCAGCCGTAGATCCCAACGTAAAGGTTACGCTCTCTACCACAGAAGCACCCACACGTATTATAGACCGAGACAGCACTCAGCGTCTTATCACGGCATTGTACGCTTGCCCCCACGGTGTTATGGGCATGAGCCACGCCATCGAAGGGCTCGTGGAGACCTCTACCAACCTCGCCTCCATAAAGATGCGCGACAACAATAAGATCGTTGTGGAAACAAGCCAAAGATCTTCCAGCGAATCGCTGAAAGCCGATGTTGGCAACACGGTTAAGAGTGTGTTCGATTTGGCAGGAGCCGAAGTGGAAGTACGCGATGGCTATCCCGGTTGGAGTCCCAACCCCAATTCTCCGATTTTGCAAGTAACCATTGATGCATACAAGAGACTTTTCGGCAAAGAACCTGCCGTTAAAGCCATCCATGCAGGGCTTGAGTGTGGTCTTTTCCTCACCAAATATCCTTATCTCGATATGGTTTCTTTCGGACCCACGTTGAGAGATGTACACTCGCCCGTAGAGAAAATGGAGATTGCCACGGTGGACTTGTTCTGGAGACACCTTCTTGAAGTACTCAAAAACGCGCCGAAAGCATAATCACGGAATAGACTCTCACAGAGAAAAATAACTCTATCAATAGCTCTCCCCGAGGCGCACAAAAACAGCCTCATCGGGGAGAGTTTTTTTTTGAATGGAATGCTGTCCTATTTTGGACGAATACAAGATGAAAATAAACGCATTCAAATGATCATTTGAATGCATGAAAAAATTTTTTTCATGCGATATATCTTGACCTTGAATGTAAAAAAGAGGGGAAATTTCCCCTCTTTCGATAGTGTGTGTTTGTGGAAAAGTTGCAGCCTTAATCCTCTAAATATCCGAAGCGACCCTGATTTACATCGTCGAAGGCTTGCATTATTTCCTGCTTGCTAT
>JBGZIN010000012.1:0-7772 GCA_041848345.1 Porphyromonas sp. | reverse complement strand
GCGCAGAGAGATGGTGGCATCTACCACCGTGTTGCCCGATGAGATCAGCAGGCCGGATTCCGGAGTCAGCATATCCACATCCGCAATCAACCCTTCTAGCTCTTCATATTTCCCCTCGCGAAGCAAACTGTGGAATAGGCGAAGCTGCCCCTGATAGTCGTGCTTCCAGGCTCGTAGAGAGTCCGTTGCCGTTAGCATAAAATCGTACTGCTGACGCTCCAGCTGTATCCGCCGCTGCTTTTCTTCTAGGGCATATTTTTCTCCAAGGGTCCGGTCCAGATATTCAAAGAGAAGCATCATGGCCAGGACCATCACAAAGATGACATAGCACAGGACGCTAAGGATTAAGGCCTCCCGCTCCATCTCCGGCATGGTGTGCAGAGAGACAGCAATGTCTAAAATGGATTCCGTAGCCAAAATACTGGAGAGACCCAAAAAGAAAATGAGAAATACAATTTGGGGGTTTACATAGGATTTTTTATCTCCTATTCTAGTAAGACCCCAGACGGAGAGGGTGCAGAGTAAAAGGTATAGAACCGCAAACTGCACCCGCACCCCGCCAAAAGAGAGCATCTCCTCAAGGGGGGCCTGGACGAGAAAAAGAGCAATGGAATAGGTGACTTGGTCGGCGATTGCAATGATGCAAATCATGCAGCTGGGCCATAGGAGCAGGTGATATAGTTTTTTTCTGTTCTGGCTGCTAAAGGCCCAATAGGCGATGAGTACGTCAAGGAACCAGAGGATGGCCAGCTTTAGATTGACGGACAAATAGAAAAAAGTCAATACACCCAGAAGGGCAAAATAGAAAAAGAAAGAAATGACAAGCCTCGGCTTACGTGGATCCGAAATCCCCAACTTACGATAGAGCAGGTAAAAAAGTAATATGGTTTCATAAAAATTTACAGAGCTTTCCCAGAGAATTTCTCCCATACGCCCACTTCCCTCTGTTTGTCCTAGGAATAGTTTACCATACTTTTGTCCTCTAATAAATGGCAGAAAATTACAAAAATCGTTAATTCACGCAGTTGAAACGTCAACTCGCGCAGAACCCCTTGTTTTTGAAAAAAAACGTGCTATGCTCAAGACATAGATTCGGCCGAATCGAAATTCAGTAGTTAAATCATTTTATGACGAATAGAGCAGGAGGAGATTTTATCATGAAGCAATCCAAATATACCCTGCAGAAAATGAAAACCCATATCTATGCCTATGCCACCACCTTTCTGATCTGTGTTGCTACCCTCTGCGCCAATGCGCCTTGTGCGGGCCGCTGGCATGAGCCACAGGTGCCGGAGAATGGGTGGGAGTGAGTATAGAAAAACTACTTTTAAATCTGATCCAATCCTGAAGTTTGGGTAATACTTGTGAGTGTGGTACAGAAAGTAGAGTTTCTGTACCTAAAAATTAATTGTGGCAACATGATAATCTAAATACGGTATTCATTATTCAGTGGCAATATGGAATAATATAACTAACCATCCTGATATATTATGCCATAATAGCTATAGGCAAGTTCAAAAAGGGCCGTTACCAAGTGCTATACCAGCAGCACAGCGTATTCTATGAAGATGGTTTATACCCAAAATAGATCATTGAGATATATTGAAGGGGGAACAGCACAATTAAGAGCTTACTAATAAATTGTTTCATCTCATTAGCTCTAGTTATCTGTATGTCTGCATGTTCTGCTGATCGTCAAGACCTAGGAGAAGAGAGCTCACATCGGCTGCAGTGGTGGCTTGGGGCTATCAGTTGGGAAACCAACGACCGAGTCAGCGGCTTGTCAGGAAAAGATGTAGTAATTGCTGTGATTGATACAGCAATTGACGCATCGCATCCAGATTTAAATGGGAAGGTTATTGAGCAATATATAGTGGATGGAATAGCTGATGATTTACAGTTTGAACACGGAACAGCAGTAGCTGGTATTATCTGCGCTGAGCCTCATGATCGCAATGGTGTTTTAGGTATAGCAATTAATGCTAAAATACGTTCCATTGTGATCAGCAATGACACGGTTACACAAATTGAAGCATTGATTGAGGGGATTGAATACGCCATTGCACAGCAGGTTGATATTATCAATATTAGTGCGGGTGTTCCAAATGATGTGCCACAGCTAAAAGATGTGATCGACAAAGCGTATGATGCAGGTATTATTGTGGTGGCCGCGTCTGGAAATGATTTGTATGGCACTAGCCTATATCCTGCAAATTATGACACTGTAATTGGCGTAAATTCTGTTGATTCTAGCGGAAGAAAACTATACGGTGATGATGGTCAGTCCGTATTTCTGCCCGGAGGAAATATTGTTACAACATATTTCTCTACACATGAACCAAAGCAATATGTCAGTTATACAGGAACATCCATGTCTTCCCCTATGGTAGCGGGTACGGTTGCACTTCTTTTAGAGCAAAACCCAAATCTTACCAGCGAAGAAATTGTAGACTATTTCCGTAACCTAGGAGATGGCGAGTTTAACATTCCAAAGATTTTGGAAAGATTTGCTTACTAGTAAAAAATTTATGTAGATGAGGAGAATATACATGTTTAAAAAAGGAACCGCTGTATTTTTAGTAATGGCATTGACCATGGCACTCTCAGGGACAACAGCATTTGCAACTTCTGAATGTGCGAGCGAAGACGCAGAGAACAGTATCGTCTTGTACATCTCCCCAGAAAGTAGCGCAGAGAGCGAAGTAACTCATATTGAAAGTATAGATGAGTTCAATGCAGGCAACATCAACGAATTTTCCAGCTATACTATTATTCGTGTTGGCAGTGATGATCTTGCAAATGTTGAGGCAGAGAAAGTGGTTGAACTTATTGATAACGGAGCAACCGTTTATATTGATGATACAGACATGTCTTTGGAAGAAATCAGTGACATGCTGGGGCTTGATGATCCAGGTGAAAGAGTTGTGGATGGTGCAGAAGTCACAGGGACTTTTGTCTTCAATCAAAACGACAATTATTGTTTCGGCCTCATTGGTGAGGTGGAATGCACCCCTGTAGATTGGGATAATCTACCAGAATCTGGTTCTATTGATTCAAAAACGTTCGAAGAAGGCGCATATGATTTTGCGAACATGCTATATGAAGAAGACGGCCCAGTCAATATAGAAGAATTTTCCAATGCAATTGATCAGTTCAGAAGTGATTTTGACGAACACACTTTGAAAGACCTAGAAGATAATACCGTTTATATGCAGCTGCCCTCAAAAGGATTCAATGGATCCCCATACTATAGTTATTTTCAATTTAAATTAGGTGGCAGTGTCTTTGGCACTGCCACCATCACCCAATATCGATATGATATTTGCAGCTATAGAAGTGGCTCTGCCACGCATTCGATAAGAGATGTTGTGTCGAACTTCACTATTTCTCCAGTAGGTAATATGTACGTCAATAACTACAAAACGAGGATGAATACCACGAGCCCCACAGGTATCATCGGGCAGAGCTATTTAAACTCGAATTCTTCTTCCTCTTACACTCTGTCTGGGGGATTTTCAGCCACAAGTGCAAACCTTATCACTGGTACAGTAGGAGCATCTACCACAAACTCTTATACCACAAATAATCAGACCATTACAAATACGTTTACTGGACAAAATTACAAAGACTGGACTTCTGTCCCTACAAAGAAATGGGGTGGAGCATCCTGGGAGCTTGAGCCTTGCATTCGTGTTCGCAATACCAATTCTGATAACTATAAGAGTATGGTATATTCCAGTTTTCAGGCTTATGGATGGATTGGCGTGCAAAATGTAATAGGCGGGAATATCCCCTTTGTTCAGGTTGGTGGTTCCCTGTAAAATTGAAAAAATCTCGCTTTTCGAACGCTATCGAAAAGCGAGATTTTTTTAGTAGTGCCTCTCATACTGTATTTGGACTAGGGATAGAGTTAAAAATCAGGATAAGGTACAATGGACACGGCCGTAGGCTCTGTTAATCGGGAGCTCCGACGGCGAACCAGGGTGGTCGGTGCATTCCCCGACGGCAACTCCGCCCTGATGCTGGTCTACTGCCAGACTGCGACATGTTGCCGGAACCCAATGGGGCAACAAAAAGAACATGAATATGAAATATCTTGAGACCGCTGGTCAGGATGATTTTATGGTCGGATAACTCCCTAAAAAACAGAGCCTATATGAATTTGCGAAAAAATATGGACAGTACCCCTTTCAATGGTGGTGTCGTTACTCCCATTGTAACAAAGCCATCTGCTGTGTCCTTTTTCAATTTGCGAAACTTATTCTACCTTATCCAAGTTCTTAGCAAATATGTCAAAATCAAAAACATTCAGGATCATCCTGCGATTATTTTTAGGGTATAATAAATCTTATAAGCATGATTTGTTTACTATTTTGTATTTACGTTTGTCCAGAGAAGATGATAACCACGAAGGGGAAAGTAATAGCATAGAAAATCAAGACGAGATTTGTCAAGGGGTTTTTCTGCATAAAAGTACATTTTCGAAATAATTAGTAAGAGTGTGGCTCCTGTATAAGGTGCCACACTCTTGTTGCATCAATTCTTTTTGAGTGTTTTAATACGCTTTATTTTTTTCGAGTTTTGTTCCGCACTTACCACAATACAGTTCATTTTCCTTGCAGAGGTGTCCACAGTTTTTACAAATACGTCCTACTGCTTTCGCTTGTGTAATTTGCAAGTCAAATCCACATTGTTTGCAGAATCGAGCTCCCGATGCAACTTTGAAACCACAATTCGGGCACAACAAATTACCTTCATCCGAAGCGTGATCTTCTAACACAGGGGCACTCTCAGGCTCTTGAGGTTGTTCCACAATTGGAGCAGGTACATTCACAGTTGTAACCGATGCCTTCTTTTTCTGAACACGCACACGAATTTTTTTGATTGAAACGGGAACTGCGATACACACTGCAATATATGCCAGCAAAGCCACGCAAATAAGGTAAGTATGCTGATGCCACAGTTGCAACAAAGGTGTAAACCAATAATCCTTTGTCATCCGGATCGTCGCATCGCGGCTATTTGTATCAATATCTATCGAACCGCCGCTGTACAAACTGTTACTTGTCCATCTGTAGGTATCAGCCTCAATGGAATCAATCACAAACTGTCCATTTTTGTCGGTTTCCATCGTAAATAGATACTCTTTTCCGGAATAGAGGTTAATTTTCTGATTTGCCATGGCATCACCAAAATCAGCGTTAACCGTTATCTTTTCAGCAACTTCAATCTGCTCGATGGAGTCGATAATTGCATCGCCAACTTTTGAGGCATCGTCAACACTGGCATAACTGCCACCAGTGCTGGTCGAGATTTGCTCAAAGAAGTCCGCTGCATCAGAACTTGCGTCTGTACCAATAGAAAACACATTAATTAGGCTTGCATCCAAAGCATCGACAACCCGATCATCAGAGTCTTCATAGTCGATATTAATATCCGCATTGAATAGAGCAAGGAGGACATCGTCATATGTAAAATCAGTAATGGGTTCGGGGTCTAAGGGAGCAGCATCACCCAAAATAATAATCACTTTCTTTGCATCACTTCTCCAGTCAAGCTTAACCGCAGACATTAGCGCTGAATATACAGTTTCTTCACTGTCTCCACCATTTCCTAAGTCCAGGCCATTAATTGCGTCAGTAATGGATTCGTTGTTGCTTGTGAAATACAACTGAATCTTGTACGGATAATCTTCGGATTCATTAGATCTCTCCGGATAGTCACGATAATCAATCAACGCAACTCTATAGTTTTCAGTTTTGGCAGCAAGATGTTCAAGGATGCTTGCCATGTTCTCTTTGGCATTTTCAATATCGTCACCCATAGAACCCGTTGTGTCCACAACGAAACACAAGTCCAAACCATTGTCCACTTCCGTTTTAAGAACCTTCTCAACTGAAGTCTCTACAGTTTTTAGCGCATTAACTACAGAGTTGTTTGCATTGAGTAAACCACTGTATTCACCACCGTGGTAATAGCGCCCGGTTGTCGAGGCGACAAGGATATCTTTAACCTCAGGACCCGATAGCGTTGGATTACAAGCGAAAATTAAACCTGCAACACCAGAAACATGGGGAGTAGCCATCGAAGTTCCGCTTAGCGATCCGTAGCCATTAGCAGTACAACTATACACATCAACACCAGGAGCAACAACATCAACGCGAGAGCCAACATTAGAAAAATAAGCATAGGCATACTGCGTATTATTTTGAGTGGATGCCCCAGAATCAATCCCTACCGCACCAACAACAATAACCCTGTTCTTCACGGATTCCGCATCCATAAGATTCAGAAAGTTGTTATAGAGTGCGAGGGAGTTTCCACATTCTCCACGCCATCCAAACAGATATTTTACTGTTTCCCATGTGGTCATTTCTTCTCGGTATCCATATGTGGCTTTATCATCCTTGTAGTAATAAGTGGAATTGCTGTTACCTGCGGCAACACAGATAACGAAATCAGGCTTGTCCGCAGCCTCTCTGGCTGAAATAATTCTATTTAGACCCTTTTCAGTCAAATCAGCTTGTAATGATAAATGGTTAATTGCGTTTTGATTTCCGTGGCTGGCAGCAAAACCTATCAATCGACTGGTATTCTGACTAATGTTGATGACCTGAACATCTTGGTCAATCAGGGTTTTCAGTGCCAGCAAATAACTATACGCCGTCGCATATTTTGAAGACAGTTTTCCGTTCGAGTCATAATATACTGCGCTATAGTACAATTCACCTTTCCCGCCCATAACACCAGACACGCCAGCCGTATTATCCCATGCTGCATTCATCGTTCCGGAAACATGAGTACCATGATCATCGGCGGATATGGAATACTTATTTGTATTCGTAATACCTGTATCTTCGTCTATGAACAAGCAACTACTGTTTGCAAAGGACAAATCTTCGTGAGAAAGATTGGGCATAGAATCAATCAAACCGATTCTAACGGAACTCATTTGATCTAAATAGCCCCATGCGCCCGGGGCATCAATAGCTTCAACGCCCCAGTTTTCACCACGGGGAACAGTAACATTCCATGTATCACTATTCCAGGGATCATCGGGGAATGCCGGATTCTTATACTCGAAATCGTCTTCTGTATCAGTTGTATCTGCTTCAAATTCGGTTACAGTATTCAGGTATGCACTTTCGACAATGGGATCGGATTTGATTTTCTTAATCAGCGATTCCAGGTCATCATACGTCATGGCCTCTTTGAAAACTAATCTGTATACATCGATATCAGCCATCGACTCATCAATTTCAGCATCAAAAGAATCGAACAGGGCGGCAATTTTATCCTCAGAGGCAGATGCTCTAACAAAAACGATGACCTCGTTGTTAACATACAATACGCCGTTCGCTTCGTTAAAATCGATTTTTCCTGAATCTTCTGCTATCTGAACAGAACCAGGTTCAACTTCAGCTACCTCATCCTTTGGGGCAACAAAGCTTGGGAAAATCAGAAACACCCACGCAACCACAAAAAGAGCAAGCAGAAGAATCAGTGCAATTAAGAATACAGCTATTTTTTTAATTATCTTTTTCATGCTTGCCTCCTTTTATAACGGCTATACAAGAATAAATCGACAAGCAGGCTGCTCCAATCACAATCAGAACAATTGCGCACACAATGCAAAAATCTCCAAACACAGCAGTAGCATTTACCAAGGTATCTTGCCATTCACCAGAAAGCAGTTTAAGGACTTGTTTTTTAATAATCATTGCCACTACGCTGAGTATTGCTGACGCAATTGCAGAACACCCGATTGCAAG
>JBGZIN010000011.1:0-5708 GCA_041848345.1 Porphyromonas sp. | reverse complement strand
CCTATGGCAAAGTGGAAGTTGAGTGCATCCCCCAAAGAGGGCAAATTGAAGTAACCTCTTCGCTCTGTGGCATAGGGAAGGTGCAAGCCCACACCCAAGTCTCCACGAATGACAATAAGCCCCAAATCGTAGCGAACACCCACACCCGATCCCAAAGCAAGCTGATTGAAGAAATCGGGTATCCCTCGGATTTCAGAAAGCGCACCACCCTCTCGATCGGAATCTTCACGCAAGAGCCATATATTGCCCGTATCGACAAAGAGTGCTCCATACAAACCACCCCAAAGACGGAAGCGCCACTCAAGGTTTGCTTCCAACTTAAAATCTCCCACTTGATCCATAAAAGCATATTGATCGCCCGAGGGGATGTAGCGCCCGGGACCAATGCTCCGTATGGAAAAAGCCCGAATACTGTTGGCTCCACCTACGAAAAACTGCTCCCGATAAGGAGCAACGGTGCTGTTGCCATAGCTGAAAATAGCTCCCCAAGCCAATCGGGCAGCGAGGGTCTGTTGGGGATTTATTTCATATGTATAGTGAATATCGCCCGTGGTTCTTATGAATTGTGCGAAGGGTATTCCCAAAAATTCTTTCGAGGTATTGTAATCCTTACCCGACAAAGTGTACAACAAGTTGATCAGATTGCCTGCCTCCGACAGAGAGTATTCCATCCACAAATGATGCGATCCCTTATCCTCAAAAATATCATCAAAGGTATAAGTATAAGCTACTTCGGGGATGAATTGGTTCTGAAAACTGAGTCCTAAAACGGCATTTTTCTCAAGTATTTCATCAAACTCCTCCGTTCGATGACTCAATAAACTGTATTTCAATCGAAAAGGAGTGATCGTGTGCTTATGCTTCATCCAACGATTGAACATATACGTAGCCGAGAAACCCAACGATAGCATCCTAAAATAGCGTGCTCTGTGCAGCATGGAGGCAGAAAGGGTGAAGTCGGTTGTCGTGGGAAATGGATAAAGTTCATCACTCAGTCCCGGCAACAAAATAGAAGGTGTGGCAAGTGAAAGATCAGTGCCCAGCTCATAACTGTTCAATCCTGAGCGTGTATTGAATATGTTCTTTAGGTGTTGCCATTCATAAGACCCCCAAAGAGACATCGAAAGACGCTCCCCACCTCCGAAGGCATTGCGTCTTGATGCCGAGAGCGAAAGCCCCGGTCCCATGAAGTTATTGCTTTTCAACTTCACAAGTGCTTCGAGGGAGGCATCCCATGGTTTGTCAATATCGGAGAGTATATGCAAGTCCAACAGATGATTGATCGTATCGGCAGGCGTGAGCAAGAGATTGGTAGAAGAAAAAGCTCCCAAGCGACTTAAGGCTTGCAAAGTATTCTGCTCGTTGGTTTGCGAATAAAAGCTGCCCGATTTCAGGAAAATGCGACGTGCCAGAACCATAGGACGCACGGGCAGAGAGCCGTTGAAGTAGATTTTTACTCCTTCGAGAGAGAGCGAATCTTGCAATTCGTTTCCTTCTGCTCCTCGGAGCGAAACTTTTACGTTGCCGATCTTCCATGGGTAAATCACCCGATCGCGCACCGTTTCTTTGAGCCGAACACGCATGGCGGCAGCACCCGAATGAGCAATGGTATCAATCTCATAGGAAAGAACATCGGGTGAGAAATAGTAATGCCCATGCTCTCGCAAATAGGAAGAAATAGCTTGTCGATCTGCCTGAATAGCAGCTAAATTGAACTGATTTCCCCTTTTGATGGCAGACACCTCGGCATGATTGTACACTCTCCCATCGGGCAAGGACCACGCCGGTAGGTAGGCAATGGAATCATAATGGAACGGTTTCCCCAAATCCATCGTATAAAAAGCCTTTGCTTGCAGGGTATCCCGTTGGGAAAAGGCGATACTGTCCGTTACCACGGCTCGGAAGTATCCATGCTCTTTCAAAGCATTACTCGCCAACTGAGCGCGCACTTGCGTGTTTACTCCGCTCAGTAAAACAGGCTCTGTGGCAAACATGCTGTAAATCTTCTTACCCAGCCATGAAGAGTCTTGAGCAAAAGAATTATGCACCCACAACCCCGGCTGTATGGGCAGGCGATATCGAGGACTCATCAATAGGGCACCATTGGGCGGCACGTTGGTGTAGGCTTCCGCTTTGGCAATGGCTTCGGCTCTCTCCTTAGTGTCATCCTCCGCCACAATCTTTGTTTTCCCTCTTCCTATATAGAGATATTCCCCCGCGGGAAGATGAGCTGTGGAAGAGCACCCCGAGAGAATTACAAACCAACTTAACCACAGTAGTGGTGCAGCAAAACGCAACAAACGATTACTTCTCATTCTTTACTCCGATTTTTTTGAGGGTGCTGTGGGTTTAGTCGCCGCATCGGCAGGGATGGTTTGAGCCTCCTTTAGCTGCTTTGCCTCTCTTTTGAAGAGCTCCATAAAGTTGTTCAACTTGGTGCGAAGCAGATAACCTATACCTGTTTCCGTAACGACTCCCTCCAGCAAATTATCACTGTTTCTTCTATGAAACCCTCGGATATACTGCCGACCGACCTTGTCCAATTGATACTCCAAGACCAAATTATCGATAAAAGTTTGTTCGTAGTTGGTCGGAAGATTGCCTGTGCCCACCTTTCCTCCGATAGAGATACGCAGACGATCGTTATAAAAACGACGAGAGAAGTTGTACGTATAGTCGGTATAAGCCGTACCCGCCTCTGAGGCGTCGTGTAGCTCCATGCCCAAATCCAAATCCGTTCCTTGTAGTAATTTGCCTGTTATACTGTTCAACTCACTAACTGCCAAGCCACTAAGTACTTTTTGCATATTGGTGGGAGAGGCATCGGATGCCAAATATGTACCCGTCACCATGAGAGCAAGAGCTTGCTTTCCGCGCTCTTCCTTGCTCATCGATGCCAGTTTTCCTTGTAAGGATAGGTCTTCGGGGGCTGCCAAATCGAAGCCCAAATCTATTTTATCAACTGTTTCTTTTGCTGCAATCTTCACATCAAAATTGACTTTCCGAGTGGCTTCACCCTCCGTAACGTTGGCGCGTACTCGCTGTTTTGCCAAGAAATCCACATACGGGTTCATCACATTACCGTTCCACAAGAGATAACTGTTAGGGTCTATGGCAAAATCTTTCCGCCCAACGACAGGGAAATTATAACGCACATCACCTCCACCGGAAAGGTTATACCGCCCCGTCAAACTCATCTCGCCAAAAGGCGGATAGGTAAAATGCAAATTACCACCCCCTATGACTACGACGTAGTCTTGATGACCGGGAGAGAGATCAACACCCAAGCGCACCGAAGGATCTACGTTGATGCGAAGAGCTAAGTCCATCCCACCCAAAGAAATCGGTTGGCGTCGTACTTCCAAGGAATCCAACGAATCGGAAAAGTCTGTGAAAGTAACCGTCGAGGAGAGATTGTCCGTGGCTTGCCCTACCGACTCTGTGTAGACATATGTAAGATTTGTTCCGCTTAAAATATCCACCTCACCGCGTACACGAGGTTTCATCACACGCCCTGTTATGGCAAGCTCCATCGACGTCAGGAGTTTTCCATACAGCAACTGCCCTCGCTTGTATTTGCTGTTGATGAGCTGAACATCCTCCCCCTGCACACGTAAATCTGTCGTCAAGGCATCTTGTCCCAAGAGGGTCAGATAGCCATTAACCGAAAAGGCTTGCTGCGCTTCAGCATTGCTCAAACGCAAGTCTTCAAAGAGCAACTTGCTATCCGAGAAGCGAATAGGCGGTGTGATGATGGCAAACGTATTGCCTACCATGGGCAAATAGAAAGTGGCATTTTCGGGCGTGAGTGTTCCATTGACTTTAAGATCATCAAAAGCCCCTCGGGCTGTGAGATTACCTCTGACCACGCCTTGTAGTGACGCCAGGTCTGCACCTAAGAAAGGATTGGCTAAAGAGAGAGGGAAGTTTTCGACATTGGCTTTTAGGTTCAGCGGTTCGTCGGATCCTTCTGACTGGTATTGTCCCTCTGCCACAAGAGCCAAATTACCGTCCACAGATACATAGGCATCCACAAAATGACGGCTGTTATCACGTGGCTCATAGAACATTGCCATGCTTATATTGCCCACACGGGCAGCTTCATAAGTCAGGTCATTGATGGAAATATCACCCACCACACGAGGCAAAGCATATACGGGATCTATCTCCAAGCTAAGGTCGGCAAAGGTGTATCCCTCAATCGTATTCATTCCTATGAGGTGCGCTATATCTGCCAACTGCAATCGTTGTAAATTCAAATTCAGTTTACCGGCTCCTTCTGCCCCCTCGGCTCCTTCTTTGGAACGGAGGGAAAGCTGTGCATCCTGATCACTGACCAGCAACAGATTGGCAAGAAGCTCCATTTTCGTAGGGTTGAAAAAGAGAGCATTGTGTCTATTGGGGGTGAGGCGATAGCCCGATAAGATAATGGGCTCATCTTTGAAAGTCAATCCGTAGCCTACTGCATTTTTGAAGAGAATTGCTCCCAAAGAATAAGATTTTTGCCCCTTTTGCGTGAGGTAGGTATCAACATCGAAAGTGCGGAAATCACTCAAAGCTCTCAAATAGAACTCAAAAGGCTCTTGTCCTCTATATTTCTTTTTATCAACACGCACATCCACACGCAAGTACTTGTCCAACAATCCCTCTTCATGCTTCGCCTGTACGGGACGCACCGGCTGGGTCTGAGCCCAGGTAAAACCACTCAATGCATTGTAGACCTCTTCCGAAAGCGAGGTGCGAGACACTCCTCTTTCGGTACTCATACTGGCATATATTTGGTCTATTTTGAGTGTGTCTTGCCTGAAATTATAGAAAGATGCTTCCAAATCGACCCCTTGGTCCTGACTATTGGTGAGCATTAAAGTGCCCCTTTCCACAGACATTTTGTACAATGCCAAAACCTTTTGCAGAGGATTATCTTTTTCAAAAGAGCAATCCAAGCCAATCGGAGGCAGCATATCAAACATCGAAGCTATGGTACTCGGCAACAAAGAATCGACTTCCAATGCAGGAATGGCATGCGACATCTTACTTGCAATGGAAACCAATGAATCGATACCACTACCTATGTAAGCATCGAAAAAGAGATCTCCGGCAGAAAGCGTTGCCATGATGGTGTCGGGTGTGGTACGTGCACGCAGAGCCAAAGAGTCGTATGAATAACGACTGTCGGGCATCTCCAAAAAGAGATCGTTTGCCTCCAAAGTCAGAGTGTGGTGCGTATTCAAATTCGTTGAAAAATCGCCACACAAATGCCCACCCAAGGCAAAAGTATCCGCCATCAAACCCAAGCGATCCATCGACAAAGTATCTAAGTGAAGATCCAAATTGCCCGACCAAAAAGTACCCTTGAGCAAGGCGTCGAGCGTCAAAGCAGCCGTAGCTCCTGAATTATGGCTATTCAATCGGGCAGCAAGCACTCCGGATAATAGAGATAAATCTGCCGTAATATCTCTCAGCTCCAATCCTTTATATACGAACTTATGCAGATCCAAATCGACCGAAGCATTCGTTTTCCTATTCATGAAATCAAATCCATTGCCACGCATTTTGAGCGATAACGCAACTTCTCCTATGGAGTCTTTCGGGAGGAAAGAGAGGAGATTAAAATGCGATGTATGCATAGAGACATTGTATGCTTGTCGAGACAATGAATAGGAAGCATCCAAAGAAAGTCCACCGTCTCGGGTAGTCTTCAGAGAACT
>JBGZIN010000010.1:0-4362 GCA_041848345.1 Porphyromonas sp. | reverse complement strand
GGAAGATTTTCCGTATCCAAACTACCACCCACACCCGTAATTTTGATGTCGTCGAAGTTAATGGCGTTTTGTTTACAATCATGGTGACGGAAAGCAACATACTTTGTTCCCGTGGGGAGATCCAATATGTGGTTCGCCCAAACCATGGCACTACTCAATGTTTCGTTCTTTAAGAGCGTAAAGTTGTCCGTGCTTGTTCCCGTAGTGGAGTAATATACGGAGTACTGTTCAGCCGGGGCATAACTTGCATAAGTAGCCACCCAATAAGAGACTTTACCTCCATTGGGGAGATTGAGGCGAGGAGTAATAAGCCACGTGTCTAAAGCCTTTCCCGAAGGTCCGGGGAAGGAAGAAGACGTTGCGGAGCCTCTTTTCTTGTTACCACTGAAGTCAAGATCGGGGGCAGTGCCTACTCCATGGTTTTGCCATTCGGTACGCTGAAATGTCTTTCCGTCTCCATCAGGGTCTTTGGTGATCCATCCTGAAGGAAATTTTTCGGTGAAGCTCTCATCGATGATTACAACCCCCTCATCACTACGCAGGGCTGCAGCTCCTTCGGGAGAGCTTGATCCGGAACGAGCCGAAGCCCAGCCCCAGGTGCAGACACCTGCGGCAGCAACTAATGCAGCGAAACCAAGCTGCTTAAATAGTCCACTCTTTTTCATACTCTAACTTAATTAATCTGTAAATGTAAAAACTTGTTTGTATTTCGTAATTTCATTGCTTCGTGCATACTCCCTTTATAAGCCTATCGAGGAGAGAAAAGGGTGCTACTCCCACAAAGTGAAAAATGTTATTACTGAAATCCGTAGGCAAATCTAATAATAGTTTTATAAAAAGCAAGCGAATGATATATAGAAATAGGAAAAATACTTGTTGGAGGCTATGTTTATGATGGGAGTCCATTGACCTTTTGGGAGCAAGCCGATATTTTAGATGGACTTTTGTCGGATGAGAGCTTTTAGAATTGGGCTGTTGTTCCATCCGAATGGGCTAATTTGAGGGAAGATGGGAGGGTGGCGAGAGAAGGTGTGCGTAAGCCTTTCGAGAAGGAATGCATTCGACTTCTTGATTTGAATGCATACAATTGTCGATTTGTATGCATACAAATTTCGGTTTTATAGCTATCAAACTTCAGTTTGGATGCATTCATTTTTATCCTCATTCAGAGCGAGTTACTCAATCGTTCCGTTGGGTCGCTTTTTTCTGTGGGGTTATTGTTGTGTAAGATATTCGTTATCAGATATATAGAACTCTTTGTATTTACGAAGCGCAGGTATCTGCCTCTTTTGTGTTATTTTTGCCGAGGATGATGGTTTACAGTGTACTATAAAAGCCCGCTATGTTGCGAGGATTGGTGAAAGATACGGCTGTTTACGGCCTTTCGAGCATTATAGGGCGTTTCCTTAATTGGGCTTTGGTGCCTCTTTATACACGTATTCTGCAAAATACGGGCGAGTTCGGCATTGTAACCAATTTGTATGCTTGGACGGCTCTGCTCCTCATCCTCCTAACCTATGGCATGGAAACGGGTTTTTTTCGCTTTGTCAATAAAGAGCCCAATGCGCAACAGGTTTACTCCACAACGCTTATTTCCGTGGGTTTTACCTCCTCGCTTTTCGTTCTCGTCGGATTGCTCTTTCTCACTCCTTTGAGTGCTCTGCTTTCTTATCCCGAGCATGAAAGTTTAATAGCCCTGCTCATCGTGATTGTGGCAAGTGACGCATTCATGGCAATCCCCTTTGCCTATCTGCGTTATAAGCAAAAGCCATGGCGATTTGCCCTGATAAAATTGGTTTTTATTGCGGTGAATATAGGGCTCAATCTCTTCTTCCTGCTTGTCGCTCCCTATTTGATGGAGCATGCTCCGCATTGGGTGGATTGGTTTTTCCGCCCCGATTATGCCGTGGGGTATATATTCATCTCCAATTTGGTGGGCAATGCCGTTATTTTCCTCCTGTTATTGCCTGATATTATCCCTGCAGGTCTGCACTTCTCACCCGCTCTTTTGCGCCGTATGTTGCGTTATTCGCTGCCGATACTCGTGTTGGGCATAGCCGGTATTTTTAATCAAATGGCAGATAAAATCCTTTTTCCGATGCTCTATGACGATGTGGCGTATGCTCGACAACAGCTGGGAATTTACGGAGCTTGCTTCAAAATAGCGGTGATCATGGTGATGTTTACTCAGGCTTTTCGCTATGCTTACGAACCGATTATCTTCAACAAAAAGAAAGGTAACGATGAGGCAGAACGCAACTCCTATGCTTTGGCAATGAAGTATTATGTCATATCGGCTCTTGTTATCTACATAGGGGTTATGGCATATTTGGATGTAATAAAGCTCTTCGTCGGAGAGAACTATTACGCAGGGCTGAATGTTGTACCAATAGTAATGTGGGGCGAATTGATGATGGGTGTTTACTTCAACCTCTCGCTGTGGTACAAGTTGGTCGATAAAACCTGGTGGGGTGGAATAATATCCTTTGTTGGTTGCCTTTTTACGGTGCTCATTATTGTTTGGGGCGTGCCGTATTGGGGTTTTTATGCCTGCGCATGGGCTTCGGCTGTGAGTAATACGGTGATGGTGGCAGTGTGCTATTTCTTGGGACAACGCTATTATCGAGTGGCATACGATTGGAAAAATGCACTCTTTTATCTCTTTATGGCATCCATTGCCGTGGGGGGGATCTTTGTAACAATGCTTTATGCCGAGGAATTGGGTGCTTGGCAGTGGGTGATCAATACACTCTTGTTTCTCGCCTTTGTGACGATTGCTGCGCGCAAAGATTTCCCATTATCAACCATAGTGAAGCGATTGAAAAGAATGTAGATATATGGAGCAAGACAAGAAAAAAGAGATCGACAACCTTTTCCGAGACCCTGTGAAAGTGGCGGATAATCCCACCACACCCCCGCATGATGCGCCCGAAGTGGATGTGCGCACTCGTTGGGAAAAGGTGCGTGATGAGGTAAAGCGCATCTTGAATATAACTTCAGACAAGGAAGATCCGTATCTGATCATCGAACAAGTGCGTCAAGATGTGGATTTTCGAGGCACGAAACTTTGGATTTTGGTCTGTGCCATCTTTGTCGCCTCGCTGGGATTGAACGTAAACTCCACGGCTGTTATCATCGGAGCGATGCTTATCTCTCCCCTGATGGGACCCATCATCGGCTTCGGTACGGCATTGGGGATTTACGATTTTGATCTGTTGAAACGTTCACTGCGCAACTTGGCTCTGACCACGCTTTTCAGTATTGTAACAGCCACGATTTACTTTCTCATCACCCCATTTTCGGAGAATGGAAGCGAGCTGTTGGGGCGCACCACACCGAATATATACGATGTTCTTATCGCCTTTTTCGGAGGAGCCGTGGGGATGATCGCCGGCAGTACCAAGAGCAAAGGGCAGGTTTTGCCGGGGGTTGCCATTGCCACCGCTCTTATGCCACCCTTGTGTACGGCAGGTTATGGCATTGCCACAGGGCAGTGGAACTTCTTTTTCGGAGCGTTTTATCTCTACTTGATCAACTCCGTGTTTATAGCTTTTGCCACGTACATAGTGGTGCGTTCGTTGAAGTTCCCCCAAAAAGTTTTTGTCAATGCTCTTCGTAAGCAAAAAGTGCAGCGCATTATGCTCATTGTTGCCTTGTGTACGCTTTTGCCCAGTATCTATTTGAGCATAGGTTTGGTACAAGACAGCATTCGTCGGCAGAGCGCAAAGACTTTTGTGGAGAAGGAACTCGATTTTGCTGATGCCCAAGTGGTGAAATACGATATAGTCAAGGAGCAAAGTTTTTGGACCATAGATGTGGTGATGGTGGGGCGCGCTTTGGAGCCCCGAGTTATTGATAGTCTAAAGAAGAAGTTGCCCGACTATGTTCCCGGGGCATTGCTCAACGTCCATCAAGGCTTTGAGGAAAAGGCAGATTTGGGGCAGCTCAAAACGGATCTCTTGAAAGATTTATATGAAAATAGCGAGGCGATCATTCAGCGACAACGCTCGGAAATCGACTCTCTAAAACATCTTTTGGAACGCTATGGACGCTACGGGGCGATGGAGAAATCGCTGGCACAGGAAATGAAAGCCTTGTTCCCCAATATCAAAAATGTGTACATAGCCTCTCCGCTCGATTTGGCGCAAGGGGCAGATTCCGTGCTGCGTGTGGTGCTTCGACCCGAAGATAAAACATCCATTTCCAATAGTGATAGGGAGCGTCTGACCTCCTGGTTGAAGACGCGTTCCAACAGCAAGTATGTAGCAATTGTAATAGATAATTCTAAATAAGTTAGTTTGTATTTTTATGAAGTTGAAAAGCATTCTTTTATCTGCAGCTCTCTTCTTCGGTCTTGGCACT
>JBGZIN010000009.1:0-14015 GCA_041848345.1 Porphyromonas sp. | reverse complement strand
TGCTCGGTTCCGTTTCTGTTCCCGATAATGATTCGATTGCGTAGCCGCCAAGCTCTGTATTCATCTGCTTGGTTCCGTTTCGGTTTCCGATAATGATTCGATTGCATAGTCGCCGAGCTCTGTTTTTATCTGCTCGGTTCCGTTTCTGTTCCCGATAATGATTCGATTGCGTAGTCGCCGAGCTCTGTTTTTATCTGCTCGGTTCCGTTTCTGTTCCCGATAATGATTCGATTGCATAGCCGTCGAGCTCTGTATTCATTCGTACAAGTTTATCCCAAAGAATTATTAAAGAGCTTTTTTCTGCTCCTAAGTAATAGGTAAATTCTTCATTATAAGACGAAAAACTATTGCTAAACTCCTTTTTATGTCTTACCTTTGGGGGCAATGAAAGAAGCTATAAAGACCTTTTTCCGTTATCTGTTGCCAACGCTTTTCGTTGTCTACATCGGTTTTGTGGCTTGCTTTACTCACGTGCACGTAATCAATGGGGTAATTATAGCTCATGTGCACATAGAGTCGGCAGAGGATAGGGATAGGACTTCCGAAGTGCCCCATTCCCCCGCTGAGTTGGTTATGTATGGACAGCTTTCGTCCATCTATACTCATTCCTGGGAAGCTCCTTCTTTCCATTTGGAAGAGCCTGTTTCTTGGCTTGATAAAAAGGAGTTTACCCCCGATTTGGGGGCGATCTTTTACCGATTATCTCCCTCTTCGTTCCATCTTCGTGCCCCTCCTTTTCATTGCTGAAACGCTTTTCCCGATGAAGAGAAGTCTCTTGCAAAAGAAACTTTTCTCGGGTTTGTGCATTGGGTTGTAGGTCTCTTCTTGCGCCGATATTTAGAAATGACGGCAGAGTCCTACCAATTATAATTACCTTGTATTTAAGTATTTACTTTATTTATCGCTTCGGAGAGAAAGGAAATAAAAACCCTTCTTTCGGAAGTAGTTTAGACAGAAAATAACAGCAATGAAACATATAACTACTATTGGATTGACCATTTTTCTACTCCTCTCTTCGCTATCATCCATGGCACAAAATAGGGGAGGGAGCATTACGGGTACCGTGGTCGATAAAGCCACGAAAGAGCCGATTACGCATGTTCAAGTCTTTGTCAAAGGAACTACTTTGGGAACGACGACGGATGCAGACGGAAACTATACCCTCAAAGGTGTCCCTGAGGGGCAGCAAAGTATCGTGGCAAAATTTGTGGGTTACTCCACCTGCGAAGAAAAAGTCCACGTGGAAAAGGGTGCTTCGCGCCATCTCGATCTCTATTTGAGCGAAGAAGTTTTTTCTCTCGATGGAGTGGTCGTCTCTGCTAATAGAAATGAGACGTTAAGGCGACAAGCACCTTCCTTGGTAACCGTGCTTTCTTCCGATTTATTTCTAAAGACCAATTCGACCAATTTGACCCAGGGCTTAAAATTTCAGCCGGGATTGAGAGTGGAAGATAACTGCCAAAATTGTGGTTTTAATCAGGTACGTATCAATGGTTTGGAGGGGGCTTATTCGCAGATATTGATTGATAGTCATCCTATTTTTAGTGCATTGGCGGGTGTGTATGGTTTGGAGCAAATGCCTGCCAACATGGTGGAGCGTGTGGAGGTTATCCGAGGTGGAGGTTCTGCACTCTTTGGATCGAATGCCGTGGGTGGCGTCATCAATGTTATAACGAAGGAACCGACGCGCAATTTTGCCGAAATAAGCCATTCGACTCTCTCTTTTAACCACAATAAAGGATGGGGGAGTTTCCAAAATACCACGCAATTCAATGGCTCTATTTTGACCGAAGATCGTAAGGCAGGAATAATGGTCTTTGGGCAACACAACTACCGTCCGGGACAGGATTTGGATGCCGATGATTTTACGGAGTTGCCCAATCTTCGCAACCGCTCTTTGGGTTTTCGTTCCTATTATAAAACCGGCACCTATGGCAAAATTACCCTTGAATATCACAGCATGCAAGAGTATAGGCGTGGGGGCGATCGCTTGGATGCCCCTCCTTTTGAGGCTCGGATTGCAGAATATCTTCAGCACTATATCAATGGAGGAAGCCTGCGCTATGATCGGAGTTTCAGTGGTGGCAAAGATTTCCTTTCGCTTTATCTCTCGGCACAAGACGTACAACGGAGAAGTTATTACGGAGGAGGCGATTATACGAAAGAGTTGTTAGATCCCTTGGTTACGCTGGGATCGACCGACAAGCCCGAGTATAAAGATGCTTTCACAGCTCTTACTTCCTATGGAACTACCAAGGGACTTGATGTACAAACGGGGGGAATGTATCGTCATACTTTTGGAGAAAATTGGGATTTTACCGGAGGTTTGGAGTATAGCGCAGGGCGTTTGGACGACAGAAGTGGCTATCGACCCAATAAAATCGACCAAAAAACGCTCATTTGGAGTCAGTACGATCAGTTGGAATACAAGACGGAGAAATTCAGTGCCTTGCTGGGAGGACGTTTCGATTGGGTGCGATTGTATCAAGACGGGGCGTTGTACATCAAGCCTCTTTTGAGCTTTAGTCCCAGAGCCAATGTGCGTTATAATCCGATTAAAGACCTGAGTTTTCGTCTTTCTTATAGCGAAGGTTTCCGAGCTCCGCAGTATTTCGACGAAGATTTGCATGTAGAATTGGCAGGGGGGACGCCTATCAGCCGTGTACTTTCTTCCGATTTGAAAGAAGAGCGTTCGCGCAGTGTCAGTGCTTCTTTCGACTGGTACCATCGAACCGATAGCGACTGGCAATTCAACCTAATGGGAGAGGCGTTTGCCACCTTTATATCCAACCAATTCAAACCCTCCGATACGGAGAAAAGCGAGAACGGAGAGGAATGGACCATTCGTACCATTTATAATGACAAAGAGGGTGTTTCCAAAGTATATGGTGTTAATATAGAGGGGCGTGTGGCATACAACAATCTCTTCGATATACAGCTTGGGGGAACTTGGCAGAAGAGTCGTTACGGAAGTCTTTATGTGCCGATAGAGGAAAATAAAACCACCGGGCAACAAGAAATTGCCGTACGCGATTATTTGCGTACACCCAATTTGTATGGCTATTTTGTGGCAACTTGGCATCCCACGGAGCACTTTGCCGTAAATCTTTCGGGCACATTTACAGGCAGTATGAATGTATTGCATGAGGCTTACGAGGGGGATATTCCCGCCGATAAAGTTGCTGCTGACGGGTCATTCGACTTCGTGAAAGAGGGAGTGCATTACAAAGGCTTGGCAGAGGGGCATGCTGCTTTGGTGCGCACGCCATCGTTTTTCGACATGGATTTGAAGTTAAGTCACGATTTTCACTTGGGCTCTACCATGGTCATTGAGTTGAATGCCGGGATACAGAATATGTTCAACAGTTATCAGAAAGACTTCGATAAAGGTCCCGGAAGAGCCTCTACCTATGTTTATGGTCCCATGCTACCTCGAAGAATTTTTGTGGGCACGAAGATCAGTTTTTGATAGATGTAACCTACTGTTTTATAGCATATAAGGTGCTTATTACTGTTGCCTGATTAAAATCATTGGCAAGGGGATAAATGAGGAAGTGCCTTATGATGAAAAAATGAATGCATTCTCTTGTTAAAGTGAATGCATTCATTTTTTATTCTTTCGTTTAAGATAGAAACAATAATCGTTTCTTAATAATCTGCTGTTCAAATCTATTCTCTCCCGTAGTAAAGCGGACTATATAGTTATCGGGAAGCTAACCCCACACCACTTTTGGGAGGCAAGATTTCGAATACTATCTGCTCAGCTCACCTTTTTGAAGATTAACGGAAGAGAGCCCACATTCAAAGTAAGCGTTTTGAAAGTATCGTTATAGCTTGCATCTAAAGTGGTGTCTTTAATCTTGAAGAAAGTTGAGATTTCAGGGGCAAAAGTCAGTTTTACATTGTAGCCACTCACCACATAGGAGAATTTAACCCCTGCATTTCCCGTACCGATAGTCAAAACTCCGGCAGCATCCGAGTTAAACACTAACTTAACACCACCCTCTTGGGCAGCAGCTCCATCCTGAGTAAAACCATCAAACACTCCTCCGGTGAGGCTTGCTTGCCACGTAGTACCTGCCAGTTGAAGCGTTTCAGGATCTTTTTTACAAGAGGTTAGCAGTGTAACCAACGCAACCATCAGAAGGGCTGCAGCATAACGAATAGTTGTTTTCATTTCAATAAAATAATTTGATGTGTTATCATACATTGCGCCCAAAGGTATAAAAAAGATTGAGAAAAACATCAGAAAAGGAAAACAGGTTTACTCTCCACTCCGAAATGGTTGAGTGCCGTTACGGCAAATCCTTTGGGCACCGTTTCGATGGGAGTAGTCCAAAAAGGATTGCTGCTAATGGACAGTAGTTGTGCTCTCTTGGGGAAATCGCTCTTTTTTCCATTGGGCAAAGCATACACTAAATAGAAACGAGGAGAAAGGGGATCACCCTGACGGAAAGCATCATGCCACTCAAGCAGCAAATGAGATGCCGTAGGCGAGGAATAACGCAGCCCCGTAACTCGCTTTGAGGAGGTTTTGCGTCCTTTTTCCTTAACGGGAGTGGGCACCTTTTGTTCCTTGTATAAGGAGGAGAGTCGGGAAGCACTATTGCCATAATTGTTCCAAAGATCGTCAGCGGGCCAAAAACAGTCTCCCTCTGCCCACTTGCGTTGAAGAGCGATCTTCCGCTCCAATTGATTGCTATCCATGGTGCGACGAATATCCTGACCAATATAAAGCATCGTTTTACCCAAGTCTTGAGCTCCCCACCACTCGACTAAAACTTGATAGTCTGCCGAAGGATGCCCATAATTCCAATAAATTTGTGGCGTTAGGTAATCGATCCATCCCCTCTGTGCCCACAATAAAACATCGGCATAGAGTGCTTCATATCCTTCCAAACCCGAGGTGGCACTCCCTTTTTTCCACATCTTGGCATTACGATAAATGCCAAAAGGACTGATGCCTAAAGCAACCCAAGGCTTGGTATTATGCAATGTTTGGTGCAGTTGTTCGATAAACCTATTGATATTTTCCCTGCGCCAATCGCCTTTTTTCTCCCAAGAATACCCTTCGGATAGTCCATATTTTTCAAAAGATTTGTCGTCAGCAAAAAATTGTCCCGCAAGAGGATAAGGATAGAAATAATCGTCTATGTGCAGAGCATCCATATCGTAGCGCAATACGAGGTCTTGCACTATGCGGCATACGTAATCGCGCACTGCGGGTATTGCCGGATCCAAATAAGCATTGCCCCCGTAGGTGATTATCCACTCGGGATAACGCTGCGTAACGTGATTGTGCGCCGTGGGATTGGTCGTTTTGACAGAAGCACGAAAAGGATTGATCCAAGCATGCAGTTCCATTCCCCTCTTATGACACTCTTCGATAAGGAAGGCGAGTGGATCGAAACCTCCTTCCGGAGCAACACCTTGTTGCCCTGTCAAGAAGCGACTCCATGGTTCAAAACGTGAAGCGTAGAAGGCATCGGACTCGCTGCGTACCTGAAAAACAACTGTATTGACGCCTATTTTTTGTAAATAATCCACTCGCTGTTCAAATAAGTTTCTCAACTGAGCGGCATTTTTCCCCTTATAATCACCTCTCCATACGGTAGGCCACCATGCGGCACGCATCTCTCGCTCTATTTTTTGTTCCCCACGAGTGGGACGCACTCCCCTACGAGAGGCACAACCCGATGCCAAGAAAAGCAAAATTGTGGCACACAAAATGCCTAATCGGAGCTTCTCATTTCTCATTTTCATAGAAGTTTTATGCCAAAGGGTTCTATTACGATAAGTTTGCTCTTGTACAAAACTCCCGAGGCTCTCTTGAACACTTTCTTGGAAAAACCCGTCAGATGCTCGATTTCTTCGGGGGTACTTTTATCGCCTATGGGCAACTCGCCCCCTCTATTGCGAAGTAGAGCCAAAAGTTTTTGTGCACCCTCCTCAATGCGTTCCATGCCTAAAGGGGTCAATGATAGATCCAAACGATCATCCTCACGCACACGCACCACATAGGCGGTGGTTCTATCGCCCAATTTTATCGTTCCGTCCAAGTCCGATGTATATACCATCCCCCAATAATGATGGTTCACCACGGCTCTAAATCCCACCGAAACAGCTTCGACAAAGAGTACATCCACCGCTTCGCCCGAACGAAAAGAGGGCAGCTCTTGGGCTATGTGTTTGTTCAATTTGGAAGAACCCACTATACGACCGCTCACCTGATCTATATAGACGGCAACAGGGTAAGAAAGTCCCTCTTGCATGCGCACTCGCTGCTCCGAAAAGGGAACAAAAAGATCACGATGGATGCCCCAATTCAAAAAGGCACCATGCTCCGTTACTGTGTTTACTTCCAAAAAAGCCACCTCACCCACTTGTGCCAAAGGGTGTAATGTGGTGGCTACCAAACGTCCTTCATTATCGTGATAAACAAAAACTTCTACCCAAATTCCTTCCGCACATTCCTCGGGGAGATAGCGATTGGGAAGCAAAATTTCATCGGAACCACCATCCAAATACGCCCCCGGGGGTGCCATGCGAAGTACACGCAACGACTGACACACACCCAATTGGAATCGGCTCTCCTCTCCCTCAACGACAGAATTTCCCGTCGAAACCGCTTCTTTCACCACTCCATCGGAGTGCAGCAAACGCTCTCGGTGGGAGGGATAATTGCGTCGTGAGTCATCGTGTTCGTCTCTTTTCTTCCTCTTTTTTAAGGGAGCGTTTGTCTGTTTTGCCTCATCTTGGTTCGGCGTTATTTTACGTAGATCTGCCCCAAAAGGAGGTTTTTCTAAACGAGAGAAAGACTTCGACCCTCTCTGAGGTGAAGCCTTTCTACCCTTTTTATCATTGTATTCGCCCATTACTCCAATGTTATATACGAATTGTCTATGAGTTGTGGCAGCACACTATACCGCTCGATGACACCCTCTTTGGTAAGCACATCTATATCCAAATAGGCATCTTGATTAGTCCCCGACACATAGGGACGGAAAGCGAACAGATAGGAGAAAATAGTCTTATTGTTTTCCTTGGCAAAAGCCTTGGCTATCGCCTTATAGTCTGCAGTATTCCAATAACGACAATACTTCAACCCTCTACGATCCGTAAACGAGGTACGCTCATCTCTGTATGTCAAAGTACGCTCCACGAACTGATGATATGCCGTAGTCAATTCTTGCGTGGAAGCCAAAGGTTTGCCATTGATTGCCACCACTCGATCACCGGCTTTCAATCCGGCCTTTGCCACGGGTGAACCGGGATCTACCGCAGCCACCAAACCCAAATCCGAAGCGTGGAATATCAATCCCGTGTAGTTATAGCGATGGGCAGAATGGCGTACTTGAGTGTTGATGTCGTAGCGTACAAAGGGGAATTGCATCAACATGATGGGGAGGGAGAGACGGGCATATTCCTCCAAGGGAAAATCTTCCGTCAAGTGCTCTACTGCCTCGCAACTCCAATAAAGCATATCGGATCCATGTGCATCGAAAATGCGTACTCCCATAGTCAAGACAAAGGGAGCCGCTTGTTTATTGGCACCAATTGGCAAGAGGGGTACTTCCACCAAGGTGCGTTTATCTGGGTCGAAACGCACATCAAAAAGCTGTACATCCGAGGTTTTCTTTTTGTTGAAATAGGTATTATGGATCAGCGTGTAATAGGTATCGACGACGATGTCCGCCTCATCTCTATTGTGCTGCAAGCCCAATGCGCGCAACTGTTGTGCGATTATCTTCTGTATTTGAAGGTCCAAAGCAGACGCGGTACCCGTCTCATCGGCAAAAGCAAAGTAACGAAAGTTTTCAAATGACACTTTGGACGCACGTCCCGAATCGAACGGATAGGTCAAAACACGCTCACACTCATCCTCCAAGCTGTACATGGAGAAAGAAGATGCAAGCAAACGTTCATCCACCCAAGAACGGTCTTGACAATAGGGACGTACCGTTCGTTCCGCATTTTTATAGCCAAAATTACTCACAGCCAAACGCACTCCCTCGGGTCGCTCGGCTTGAAGAAGAGCAACAAAGTCCTGTTCGCTGAGATTGAGCATTGACTGTCCTTCGATTGTCTCTATAATATCGCCCACTTTCAACCCCGCATGTGCAGCAGGGGAATTGGGTTCCACCGAAAGTACCACGGGGCGATTGGCTCCCCAATTTTCGTTATAACTCATTTGGTATTCGAACCCGATGCGGCAAAGTTTGCTTTGCGCTTTTGCTTCTCCTACCGTAAACAACGGTAAGAAAGCCATTAGTAAGGTCAAAATGTACGATTTTTTCATATTGTGATTTCGCTATATCGTTGCACTAAAATTACATTATATTTTTTGAATGAAAGCATAAACGAGGCGCAATGCCTCCCCTGAAACCTGCTCGATGAAACGCTCTCTTCCGGCATGAAAAGCGAGAAGTTGCGAAAAGATATGCTCTCGATAAACCGCAGCGACCCAAACGGAGCCCACAGGATAATGGGGCAAAGCTCCCGAAGGACCCGCTATACCGGTTGTGGCAATGGCTAAGTCGGCATGAAACAATCGTTGTGCCCCCAAAGCCATTTGCTCGGCGACGGCTGCACTAACCACGCCCTCTCTGTCGATAAGCTCCATGGGGACTTTCAGCAGTTCGTGTTTCATCTGTTCGGAATAAGCTACCACTCCACCGGCAAACCAGCGCGATGCTCCGGCTTGTCGGGTGCAAAGCGAAGCAAGCATCCCTCCCGTACAGCTTTCAGCCGTAGCCAAAGTTTCTCCCCGTAGCAGAAGTTCCTTGGAAAGGAAGGCTGCCAAAGAGGTATTTATGGCTTCATTCATCACAACGTGGTGCGCACAAACGGAACAATATCGGGGGTAACAAACTCACCCTTGAGATAGGAAAAATAGCCTGCCACCGCCACCATGGCTGCATTGTCTGTGGTGTAGGAAAACTTCGGGATGAAAATATCCCATCCGTAACGTGCCGCATAGTCTGCAAATGCTTGGCGCAAGGCTGTATTGGCAGAGACACCACCGGCTACTGCCACACGCTTGATTTTGTACTCTTTCGTTGCCTTGAGGAGTTTGCCCATCAGTATATCGACCACTGTTTTCTGAAGAGAAGCACATAGATCGGCTTTATTTTCTTCGATAAAATCGGGGTTGGTTGCCAATTCGTCCCGAAGGAGATATAGAAACGAGGTTTTCAAACCACTGAAACTATAATCCAAACCCGGCACGTTGGGCTTTGCCAAAGAGAAGCGTAACGGATTGCCCTCATTGCCCAAACGATTGACCACCGGTCCGCCCGGGTAGCCCAAGCCCATTACCTTGGCACATTTATCAAAGGCTTCTCCTGCGGCATCGTCTATGGTTTGTCCCACGACCTCCATCCGATAGGGGCTATCGACCTTTATGATCTGCGAATTACCCCCGGAAACCAAAAGACACAGAAACGGAAACTCAGGGCTGCGATGCTCCTCTTGCGGCTCCGAAATGAAATGCGCCAACACATGTGCTCGAAGGTGATTGACCGATATTAAAGGTACATTGAGTGCAAGGTGCAGCCCCTTCACAAAGCTCGTACCCACCAGCAGAGAACCCAACAAACCGGGACCGGCTGTAAAGGCAATGCCCTCTATCTCCTGCAAAGAGACGCCTGCCCTGCGCATGGCTTCGCTCACCACGGGAACGATATTCTGCAAGTGGGCTCGGGAAGCAATCTCCGGAACCACTCCACCGTATGCACTGTGCACAGCCTGACCGGCAATAACGTTGCTGAGCAATGTGCACCCGCGTACTACCGCTGCACTTGTATCATCGCACGAACTTTCTATGCCCAACAATAAAGGAGCTTTTGTATCCACACTCATTTGACATTCATCTTTATCAGCGTACAAAGATAACCTTTTCCGCTATGCGTTGACTCACCTTTTTTCTTCACACAAAATAGATCATCGCAAACGGGGAAAAATTTGTACGCATACAAATGGAAATTTCAATGCATACAAATTGAAGATTGAATGCATACAAATCGGAGTTTATATGCATACAAACTGAAAGGGGGTTGTGGGAACCTTTTTACGCCCTCCATATAAAACTGATTTATAAATACTTAAACACTCACTCGAAATTTCCCAAAAGAGGGAAATAGTGGCTGATAAACTCCGATCATATAGTGTGTGACATCGGATGAGAAAGCAAGCATTCCGCATCCGAATGTGGAGAAAATCTCACTCCGCTCCACTCTATCCTCCCAAGCTCTATCGAGAAGGGGTGAGAAGTTACCTATTATAAAATATTGAGATTTAGATGGTATTTTGTATCTTTGCTCTCCAAATGGTATGCAAGAAATGAATATAGTACATATATGGCAACTTTAGAGAAAATTCGAAATCGAGCAGGGCTACTCATTGGAGTAATCGGGGTAGCTCTCTTAGCGTTCATTGTCGGAGACGGATTGCGCTCCGGTTCCACTCTGCTCCAATTGGGGCAAAACGCAGCTTTGGTAATCGATGGAAACAAAATCAACATTGAAGATTATTCCCAAAGACTATCCGAAATGCAAGAGTTTGCAGAAGCAAATGGACAGAGATTGACCGATGAGCAACGCATGGAGCTCAACAATCAGTTGGCTCAGGAATACGTGCAAAGCATTGCGTTGGAAAACCAAACAGAAGCGTTGGGGATAAAGGTAACTCCCGAAGAGCTTATCGCTTTGGTTACCGGAAACGGAGCCACGCAGTCTTACCAAGCACAGCAATTCTTCGCAAGTATCGGCGTTAATGCGGAAGACTCTCGTGCCGTGAAAGAGTTTTTAACCAGCATTTCCGAGAGTTCCATCAAGGCAATGCCCGCAGAGCAACAAGCGACACTCCTTCTCATGCAACGTCAATGGAACGCCATCGTACGCGCGATTACGAACGAACGCTTGAGCACGAAATTTTCTTCTCTTATGGCACGCAGTTTTGCCATCAATAAGATCGATGCAAAATATCTGTCGGGAGTGCCTTCTCGCGATGTCGCTGTGGCACGTACCATGAGTACCGTTCTGACAGACTCTACCGCCGTTCCCTCGGAAAAAGAGATCCGTGCATACTACGACAAGCACCCCAAAATGTTTGAACAAAAACTTCCCGAAACCAAGGTTAATTACATTGGAGTGGAAGTTCGCCCCAGTGCAGAAGATTATGCTGCGGCAAGAAAAGAAGTGGAGCAATTGCACACTCGTTTGTCTCAAACTTCGGATGTGGCAGAAGTGGCTCGCAACTATTCCGAGTCTTTTGCTCCCGCATTTTACCTAACAGAGAAAGAGTTGGAAGAAATCAACCTTCCATCCTCTTTGGTAGAGTTTGTGAAAACAGCCGCAGTAGGTGCTGTGAACAATCCCGAAGTAGCCAACGATCGTTACTCTTTGGTAAAATTGGTTGATAAGAAAGTTGCCCCCGAGGCTGTTTATGCACGCATCATCGTTTTGGACACTGTAAACACCGCCAAAGCAGATAGCATCGTGGCAGCCATAAACGGAGGTTCTTCTTTCGCAGATTTGGCTATGCTCTACTCTGCCGATCCTCAAACCAAAGCACAAGGAGGGTATTTGGTATTCTCAGACCCTCGTACGGGAGCTCCCGACAGCACATTAACAGAAGCACGTGCAACGCAAATGGGCTTGGATACGCTCTACAAAGTGCCCACGGGAAAAGCCTTTGCCATGACTATGGGTGCCGGTAAGTTCATCTTACAAACAGCACAGACCAAAGCCCCTGTGAATAAATATAAGTTGGCATACGTAGCCCTCCCCATCACCTTCTCCGATGCAACGTTCAGCGAAAAGTATTCTACCATCAACTCTATATTGGCTTCGGGTAAGAGCTTTGACGATATGGCCAAACTGGCAGAAGAAAAAGGGCTTGACGTTCGTCGTGATGTCTCTGTTTCGTCTTTCTCTTCGACCTTGGGTTCCATTCCATCTTCACGCGAAGTGGTAAGCTGGGCACTCAAAGGAGAGGTTAATGATGTACACGACAAAGTGTTCCGTTGCGGTGACTCACACCTTATAATCGCTTCCGTTGGAGCACAGATTGAGGTGGGTACAATGCCTTTCGATGAGGTAAAAGAAGAGATTAAGAACCGCCTTACCACGGAAAAGAGAGGGGACAAATTGGCAGCAAATTTGGCAGCAAAGAAACTAACTTCCATTGAAGCATATGCCGAAGCAATGCAAGTGAGCGTGGATACCATACCGGGGGTAAGCCTCGTTGCCAGAGGTCAATCCTCTCCCATGATTGCAGCATACAGTATGGCTACACCGATCAACACTGTTTCCCAACCGTTCCGCTCCGATTATGAAGTGGTAGTGGTAAAACCCTTAACCGAAACAGACAAGTCCATAGGAATGCCTCTCGATGCTCAATTGAAGCAACAACGCAGAGCTTTGGGACAAGGCTTGGGCTATCGTGCTTTCGGACGTTTGGTAAATGACCTCAAAGTAGAAGACAATAGAGCTCGTTTCTATTGATATCCTCCTCGATATAATATCAATATAAAAGCCTTTGCCATAGTATTATCTGTGGCGAAGGCTTTTAGCATAAAGCAGGAATAATGAAACGAATAGGTATCTTATCTGACACTCATGGTTATTGGGATGAACGGTTTGCCAAGCACTTTTCCAATTGTGATTACATCTTTCACTGCGGAGATATAGGTGCTCTCAATGTGGCGAAAAAGCTGGAACAAATTGCACCGCTGTATGCCGTTCATGGCAATATAGACACCCAAGATATTCGAGAATTGTATCCCGAAAATCTCTTCACACACATCGAAAACATACCCATATTGATGACTCATATAGGAGGTTATCCCGGGCGGTACGAACCAAGAGTAAAGAAGTTGATCATGGAAAACCCGCCCAGGCTCTTTTTGAGTGGACACAGCCACATTCTGAAAGTTATGCCGGACTCTAAAATAGACCTCCTACACATCAATCCCGGAGCTGCAGGCATATCGGGGTGGCATACGGTGCGCACATTGGTAAAAGTGGAAATAAATGGTAACAGCTTCCAAAACCTGGAAGTGATAGAGCTCTTTGAATAGAGCTTTTTGAACAAATCCCCCCACTCTGTTGTTGGATTAAAGTAGAGGGCTGTTGTCCTCTTTATAGTAATGATTATATGTTGAACAGATTATGAAAAGCACAAAATCTACGTTTTTAACCCTTATCGCAATGGGAGTTCTTGCACTCTTCGGGTGTTTGCATGCACAAGCGCAGAATGAAAGTCAAGGAAAAATCAAATTAACAACAACCCTGACTAAAGGAGAGACTTTGGAATTGTACATAAGGTCAGAAGGAGATATTTCCATCGAAGGAGCTTCGGGCAAAGTCGGTAATAACACTTGGTCCTCTCTGACAATTGAGACTGCCACCATTACCATCCATGGAGACATCAACTATCTTTCCTGTCATGGTAATATGATTACGGCACTCGATTTTTCAGAATGCCCCACATTGGAAGAATTAAGTTGCTATGAAAATGCCATTAACAGTGCAGCAATGGACGCCTTAATAGCTTCTTTACCTAATCGCAATGGAAAGGAAAATGGCATTTTCCGCGTTTTCTACGGAACTTCCGACAAGGAAAAAAACGTGTGTAGCACCGATCACGTGAACAAAGCAAAAGAAAAAGGATGGACCGCCTTGGAAACGACAACAGGTTCTGAATGGATTGAGTACAAAGGATCTAATCCGATAAACTCTATTACTCCAACCACCCCTACCCACTCTTCGATAGTTCTCTTTCCGGCAACCCAAGAACTGTTGATAAAAAATGTAGAAAGTATGCCTTTCTACCTCTTCGATACAAATGGAATCCTCATACTTCGCGGCGAAACAAACTCTTCAGGAGAAACACTTGTTTCCCTCCCCAACCCGGGAGTGTATGTATTGAAAGTGAACTCCTTTTCGCACAAAGTTCTCCTCTAAAGCCCATTATAAAAGCTCCGTACAACACGTTGTACTGTTTTGTGGTAT
>JBGZIN010000008.1:0-9213 GCA_041848345.1 Porphyromonas sp. | reverse complement strand
CACACACTCCACAATTTGTATGCATTGAAACGGCAAATTGTATGCATTGAAAATCTATTTTGTATGCATACAAAATATCATTTGAATGCATTCAAACCAAAAACCAAACTGATCCTATTGCTCGGCTCTCTGAAACAGAGATGAATTTGCGTCGAAATCAAGAACACATATATCACTCTAAACCAAAGATTTGCCATACAATCAAGGGAATTAAATCACAAGGTATTTTCCTCCCCTCTCTCATATATTCCAAGGCTTCGTATAGCTTCCTCAATCTCTTGGGGGGACATATAAATAGCTCGCTTAAAGAGTTTGTATTCTTCCGTGGCTCGTGGAGAATCGTACATGGAGTACTGCGCCCATTCCTTCAGCTGCCACCCCAATCCTCTTTCTATCGTCCTCAAATCAGTGGCTTGCTCAAAGGCTTTTTTTCCATCGTCCGTCAGATACATCGTGGCCAACTGTAATATCCCCATAGTAGAACGCGACTCATACTCAACTACATGGGCGATCTCGTGTCCAATAACCCCTACTTGAGCCTCTTGTGGAACATCGTGAAGCAAAATCCCATCAAAGTCTGCTTTATTGTTTATGAATATGTTGTAACTCCTTTTTCCACCCAGCAAGCCCTTATATTCCGGTCGGCAAGCCATTGTTGTTTGTTCGGGGGAATACTGAAATCGAATAAAGACATCCTTCATATCCGGGAAATAAGAGACAGCCGTCAGTATAACCTCTCGAAACTCAGGAATCAAATCGATTTTTGTGTACTCTCGTTCTATGCTATCCAACTGATATTCTGTATACATACATGCTTTTTTCTTTGCTTTTACACTAACCACAGGAGGTTTGTATTTCGGAGTGGCAGAGGACAATAGAGCAACTCCGAGAATGACAAAGGAGATGAAAAACAGAATTATCCAAAGAATTTTTCTCATCCCTCCGTTCCTATCTGACAGAAATGTAAAATGCTATCCCCGTTGCCACATTTGCCCAATGAGAACTTGCGCAAGCCTCTGCATGAGCATTTTTTCCAGACGGTACAAAACGTGTTTTCAAACGGTCTCTTCCTTTCGACAAATCGATATACAACTTTCCCCACACCTCACACGTTTTTCTATCCATCGATAAAACGTAGGTTTTTGCGCTCCACAGTGTAGATATACGACACTCTATTTCTTGAACATAGGGATGATAAATGATACTTTCATAGTCCAATTCGTAATCGGGATTTGTACCCGTGTTGGGAGAAATCTCTCTCATCATTTGTTGGGCAGCTTGGGCAGCACCTTGTCTTGCGATAGAAATAATTTCACCTTGGCTTTGTGCCAAAGCATTTGATGCCCCCAACGAAACAAATAGGAGGAAGAGAGAGAAAAAGCTTCTTAGTTTCATCATAATCGAAAAATATTAGTTGATTGTACTTTTTATTCCTCCGACCTCTTGAGAAACTCTTTACCAAATTCTTTTCTTTACATACAAAAAAAGCGTGAGGTCGTATTGACATCACACTTCCTAATGAGGCTCGTGAGAAGGGCCCTTGACTAAAGAATGAGACAACACGCTCCCCACGCCTATAAACGCGGGAAGCCATTCACCATCCTTCCAGTCAGAATTTTCTCACGATTCCATTAGGGAAGAATGAAGCAAACGCTTCCTTGTATTTCACTACTCAAAATGGATTTCTCTCCACTGAGCACCGCAAAGTTAATAATAAATCTGAGAATTCAAAGCCAGTTCCAAAAAGAAAGAAATAGAAAATCGACTAAGCAAAAAACAATCTTCTACTCTGGGCACAGACTAAATAAAAAAAGAGACCTCTTTATTAGAAAGGTCTCTTTTGAGTTTTTATTCTGTGTGCGATTTACGCTTGCTTGGAACGGTAATCCGCCAATTCGCTTGCCGAGAAATTGCGCACATAGCTGTCAATTTTATCTTGCTCTGCCAAAGCAAAACGATGATAAACACGGCAACTCTTGTCGAACATATCGGGTTCGTCATTCGCTGCAAGAAGCAAAAGATGCGCAAAAAGAGCGTGCGAGGTGATCTCTACCAAACGACGTGCATGGAAGTCCAAAAGCTCTTGGTCTTTTTGCTCCACTACAAACTCAACCAAAGCACGAGCACGCTCTGCCATTTGAGCCATAGACTCTTTCAAGGGTTGCAATTCGGGACGAACCTCCACGGCTTGATACTCCTGCATGCGATCATAATAGGTGCCCGTCGTTACGTGGCGAATGGCTGCCACTACCTGCAACTGCGTGGTACCCTCGTAGATATTCGTAATGCGCACATCGCGGTACAAACGCTCACAAGTGTAGTCTTTCATATAGCCCGACCCACCGTGTATCTGCACGCAGTCATACACATTTTGATTGGCAAACTCCGTACTCAAGCCCTTACCAATGGGGGTAAATGCATCTGCCAAACGAGTATAATACTTCAACTCCTGACGCTCCTCGGGTGTGAGTTTGCGCTCACGAGCAATGTCTTCCCAAGCCTTATACATATCCACAAAGCGACATGTTTCGTAAAGATGAGCACGAGAAGCATCCGTTTTGGCACGCATAAGCGCAAGCATTTCATAAACAGCGGGAAATTCATCAATCGTTTTACCGAACTGTTTGCGCTCTATGGCATAGGCATGCGCCTCTTGCCAGGCAGCCTCGCTAAGCCCCACAGCTTGAGACATGATACCCAAACGGGCACCATTCATCAAAGCCATGATATATTTAATCAACCCCAAACGACGCTCTCCGCAAAGCTCGGCACGTGCATTTGAGAATACCAACTCACACGTGGGCACACCCTTGATCCCCATCTTGTGCTCTATGCGACGCACCGTAACACCGGGATTGTTCTTGGCATCGAAAATGAACATAGACAAGCCACGTCCATCGCGAGTACCCTCCTCACTACGAGCCAATACCAAATGTATATCCGAGTCTCCATTGGTAATAAAACGCTTCACTCCGTTGAGGTACCAAGCATCTTCCTCTTCGTTGTAGGTGGCTTTGAGCATCACTGCCTGAAGATCACTACCGGCATCAGGCTCGGTAAGATCCATGGACATAGTCTCTCCTGCGGAAATGCGAGGAAGGAAACGCTCTCTCTGATCTTCGCTACCAAACTCATACAATGTGGTGGCACAATCTTGCAATCCCCACAAGTTTTCAAAACCTGCATCGCTGCGAGAAACAATATCCGCCGCCATAATATAAGGAGTGATGGGGAAATTGAGACCGTCATAACGACGAGGCAAAGCAATACCCATCAAGCCCGCACGGCGCACGGCATCGAGGTTTTGTTGTGTATACGAGTCATAGATGGCACGTCCATTCTCCAATGTAGGTCCCGTTTGATCTACATTTTGCGCATTGGGTTCGATCAAATCGCCGCATATCTCGCCGACAATCTCCAATACTTGTTCGTAGCTATCCATTGCATCCTCAAAGTTTTGAGGAGCATAGTCATACTTATCTTTATCTGTGTAATCACGCTCCCGGAGGGCTACGATGCGCTCCATCAAAGGATGGCGAAGGTGGTAACGTAGCTGAGGGATTTCGTTAAAGAAATTAGCCATAATATACTTCGGGGGTTATTTACTATTCTTCTTGTAAGCAGCAATCATCTTGGGGATGACCTCTTCCACACGACCGGTTATCACATAGTCTGCAATAGCATTGATCGGAGCTTCGGGGTCTTCATTGATGGATATAATAAGAGAGCTTTCTTGCATACCGGCAACGTGCTGGATTTGTCCGCTGATACCACATGCAATATAGAGTTTGGGACGAACGGTAACACCCGTCTGACCGATTTGGCGTTCATGCTCCGCATAGCCGGCATCGACCGCAGCACGAGAAGCACCCACTTCCGCACCCAATACTTCAGCCAACTGATAGAGCAAACCAAAGCCTTCTTTAGACCCCATTCCATAACCTCCGGCAACCACAATGGGACTTCCGTTGAGGTTCACTTTGCTCTCCTCGATATGACGCTCGATAATAGACACGACAAAATCAGCATCCGTGATGTACTCGGCAACATTGTGTCGTATGGTTTCGCCCTTATAGTTGGGGTCAAATATCTCCTTTTTCATAACTCCGGGACGAACAGTCGCCATCTGAGGACGGCAATCGGGGTTCACAATGGTAGCCACAATGTTGCCCCCAAAAGCAGGACGGATCTGATAGAGCAGATCGGGATAATGCTTCTTGCTCTTGGAGTCTGTGTACTCCCCTATTTCCAAAGTCGTACAGTCTGCCGTGAGCCCACTGTGCAGTGCCGAAGAAACCAACGGTCCCAAATCTCGCCCGAGGGTAGTTGCCCCCATCAATGCGATTTGGGGTTGCTCCTTCTCAAAAAGTTTGGTTACAATCGTTCCATAAGGCTTCGTCGTATAGTGCTTGAGTTTGGCATCTTCAAAGATGTGCAGTACGTCCACTCCAAAAGGAAAGACTTGCGCCTCTATCTTGGAGGCATCATCGGTAATGGCAAGTGCTTCCAAGCGGCAACCCAATTGGGTAGCTAATGAGCGTCCCTTGGTGAGCAACTCCAAACTCACCTCCTGCACACAACCGTTCTCTATTTCGAGATATACAAAAAGATTATTCATAGGATTTCTTTATATGAAGGTTATCCGATCGTATGGTTGGCGATAAGCTCCGCTACCAAATCGTTAATTTGAGCATCGGAAGCATCGTAACGACGTGCTTCTTTTGCTTGAAACACAACATTCTCAATAGTTTTCACCTTGGTAGGCGATCCTGCCAAACCACATTGCTCAAGATCGGCTCCCACCTCTGCGGCAGAGAGTTCCACCAGTTGCAAGTAGGGACGAGTGGCGTAAAGTTGCTTGCTGATTTCGGGGGCAGCTTCCACCTCCGATGCAGAAAGAGCATACTTATAACGCTGCAATAACTTGGCATTGCGAGGACGACAAGGTGCGGAACTTCCGTTCACTGTAACGAGCAAAGGCAACGAAGCTTTTACCTTCTCCACACCATGCTCCAAACGACGACAAACGGTGATTTCGTTCTTGTCGATAGAGGTTATCTCCTCTGCGTAGGTAACCGTTGTAATCCCCAACTTGTGTGCCACTTGAGGTCCTACCTGTGCGGTGTCTCCATCGATGGCTTGTCTTCCGGAAAGGATCAAATCGGGCATTCCGATATGGCGGATTGCCATGGCGAGTGCATAGCTTGTTGCCAACGTATCGGCACCTGCAAAAGCACGGTCGGTAAGCAAATATCCTCGGTCTGCACCTCTGTAAAGGGCTTCACGCAAAACATCTGCGGCACGAAATGGTCCCATAGTGAGCACGGAAATAGTTGTCTCCGGGAATTGATCTTTAATGCGGAGTGCCTGCTCCAAAGCATTAAGGTCTTCTGGATTGAAGATAGCAGGGAGGGCAGCACGGTTTACCGTACCATCCGCTCTCATGGCATCCTTTCCCACATTGCGGGTGTCAGGCACTTGCTTGGCAAGGACAATGATCTTCATAAATAATTTATTTAGAATACTGTTTGTGATTATTCGTTCTAAAAACTCTTTTTATTTCTCTTCTCAACGATTGAGCACTTTATTTTTCGCAATGACTGCATTATAGGGTTTGATGTAGTCAGGCTCCCAATAGGCAAGATCCACAAACTGTCTCGAAGCATATCGTTGGAATGCTACCTTTTGCATATTTCGAGCCATACAATCCAATGAAATAAAAGATGCATTGGCGTGCGTTATTACCGACTGACATTTGGCAGCACCGCTACCTACAAAATACAGAGGTAAAGCACTCAAAGCCTCCTCTTGAAAACTCTCGGGAGTAACAATCATCGATTGAGGGGCAGAAAGCTCTTCCAACGAGGATGAATAGGATGCCGTATAAACTTCCATGCGCCCGGCATCAAGCATTGGCACAATGCGTGCTCCTTCGGGAGAATTGTTGGTCTGTAAAAAGCCTGCTGCCAAAGCCTCCAACGTAGAGATGGCAATAATGGGTTTACCTGTGGCAAAGGCATATCCTTTGGCAAACGAAGCGCCTATACGCAAACCTGTATAGGAACCGGGACCACTACTCAAAGTGATGCCCTCCATTCGGAGCCCCTGCTCTTGGGCTATGTCCAACAACTCCCGTGCAAAAACTCCAATTTGCCTGGCATGAGCATTCTGCTCTCTATCTGTACGCTCGGCTACCACCTCGTCGGCAGTGAGTAGAGCCAAAGAGCAAACACTCGAAGAAGTGTCTATTGCCAAAAGAGCCGTACGCTCCGCCATTGTTCCTTTATCTGCCATCATATTGTCATGGAGCTAAACGCTGCAAAGTCCAAGCCCCATCCTCTTGTTGTTGGTACAAAAACCGATCGTGCAAGCGACTTTCCCGCCCCTGCCAAAACTCTATTCTATGAGGACGTACCCCATACCCTCCCCAATTATCGGGTCGAGGCACCGTGCGTCCGGCATATTTCAGAGACTCTTTGGCAAACTGCACCATAATATACTCTCTGTTGGGGATAGGATGGCTTTGGGGTGAAATCCGCGCTCCTATGCGACTTTTATAGGGTCTTTGAGCAAAATAGGCATCGCTAATCTCCGGAGCCAACCTCTGCACCACACCCTCAATATGTATCTGACGCTCCAATTCATGCCACACAAACGTGAGTGCAACGTGAGCATTTGCCTCCATTTGCGCCCCCTTTCTACTCGTATAATTACTGTAAAAGATGAATTGATTGTTCAGGATCTCTTTCAACAAAACCGTACGCATACTGGGGCGACCATCCGCAGTGGCCGTCGCCACTATCACAGCCGTTGGCTCTAAAACGTGTGAGTCTATTGCCTCTTTCAGCCATTGACTCACCTTCTCAAAAGGGTCATTCGGCATCTCTTTGCGTGCCAAACTCCTTTTTATATACTCCCTGCGGATGCTTTCAAAATGTTGATCCATATCTGCACATATCTCCACATACCCCCACTCCTCCTCTGTAAAAGGCGAGAGAAAGCATATATCATGCGCAAAAATAGTCTTTTTTTCGATACCTTTGAAGTCGATTTACTATTAGAAAAATACTTTACCACCTATATGATGGACACTATAAAGCAGATCTACCGCATTGGGCATGGTCCCAGCAGTAGCCATACCATGGGTCCCCGAAGGGCTGCCGAGATGTTTTTGGCACAAACCAAAGGGTTGGATATAGACCGCTTTGAGGTTACTCTGTATGGAAGCCTTGCTGCAACGGGCAAAGGACACATGACCGATCAAGCCTTGTTGGCTGTCTTGGAGCCGTTGGGTACCACCCAAATCCTTTGGCAACCTCAAATCGAGCTTCCCTTTCACACCAATGGTATTCTATTTCGTGCTTTGGACGCTCAAGAAAAAGAGCTTAAGCGTTTTACTGTGTACAGCATCGGAGGTGGCGTACTTGCCAATGAAAGTTTCAATGAACAGATTACGAACCCCGTCTACAAAATGTCTCGCATCGGGGAGATGATGAACGTTTTGCAAAAACACGGAATGTCCTATTGGGAGTACGTGGAGCACTGTGAAGGGACGGAAATTTGGGACTACCTCGCCGAAGTATGGAAAGTGATGAAACAAGCCATTCATGCGGGATTGGAAGCAGAAGGAGTACTTCCGGGGGGATTGGGACTGCGGCGCAAAGCGGGTGAGTACTTGATCAAAGCCCAAAGTTATTCCGAAAACGTTCGTGCCCGTGGACAAGTGTATGCCTATGCCCTGGCAGTCAGCGAGCAGAATGCCGCCGGAGGACTTGTGGTTACAGCCCCCACGTGCGGTTCATGTGGTGTGATGCCGGCAGTCCTTTATCACTTACAAGAAACAAGAAAATTCACGGACAAACGCATCTTGAGAGCCTTGGCAACAGCGGGATTATTCGGCAATGTTGTCCGCACCAATGCCTCGATCAGCGGTGCTGAAGTAGGTTGTCAAGGCGAAGTCGGGGTAGCCTGCTCAATGGCTGCCGCAGCGGCAAGCCAACTTTTCGGGGGCACACTTGCACAAATCGAATACGCGGCAGAAATGGGGCTGGAGCATCACCTGGGGCTTACCTGCGATCCCGTATGCGGATTGGTACAAATCCCCTGTATCGAGCGTAATGCCTTTGCCGCAAGTCGTGCCTTGGATGCCAATACCTATGCCAACTTTACGGATGGACGACACCGAGTGAGTTTCGATCGTGTGGTAGCAACCATGCATCAAACGGGGAAAGATTTGCCCAGTCTGTACAAAGAGACTTCCACAGGGGGATTGGCAAGTAACTCTGATATGGATGAGCAACCGGCGGACCCCGATACTCGTATCAAAGATTTGAACAGAGAACTCTGAGCACACAAAAAAATATGAAAACCGGTATCGAACTTGCGGGAATGCGCTTTTATGCTCGCCATGGCGTCTTTCAGCAGGAGCAAGAAGTGGGTAATTGGTTTCTCGTAGACCTCTCCCTTTCGGTGGATGTTACGGCTGCCGTGCAAAGTGACTGCCTGGAAGAAACCATAAATTATGCCTCGGTCTACCAATTGGTAGAGGAGGAGATGAGCATCCCCTCGCAATTGATCGAACATGTAGCGGGACGAATAGCACAGCGCATAGAAGTAACATTTCCCTCTGTACAATCGCTCCGCATCAAAGTAACCAAACAAACCCCACCCTTCAAAGGACAAATCGGAGGGGTATCCGTTATTTTGGAAAAAGAAAATCCGCTCTTTTCCCAACACTAACCTTTTTCTCAATCCCACAAAAAGGATCCTATAAAAAAGGGGATATGCATAGCTATCATAGCTAAACATATCCCTTTTTTCATCCATACCATGATAGATTAAAGCCCTCTCGAATGGAAATAATCCCAATCCCCAATGAGGCAGTCTAATTTATTTATTTCTCTAAGGTTAAATAAGTCTTGGCATCCTTACGACTGTACTTGTATAGATACGGGCAATAGACCTATCCAAATTGGTAGGGAACACTTGTCTTGATAGCCTTTACGACTGTACTTGTATAGATACAAATCAGTTTTTGAAGAACTGATCTGGAAACTTAGGTCTTGATAGCCTTTACGACTGTACTTGTATAGATACTTTGTTAGGGCAGAAGATTTAGAGGAATTACTCAAAGTCTTGATAGCCTTTACGACTGTACTTGTATAGATACAAGGCAATAGAGGCATTGACCGATACCCACGTTATTGTCTTGAT
>JBGZIN010000007.1:0-2933 GCA_041848345.1 Porphyromonas sp. | reverse complement strand
GGGATATGGGAAAAATAGCAATAGACGTATCAGAGCAGATCGACTTGCTTGAAAGTCGCGGTATGGTCATTACGGATAGAGACAAGGCTCAAGAAGTCCTATTGGATATCGGATACTATCGTTTAGGGTTTTATTGGTTCCCTTTTGAGAAAACATATCCGAACAAAAATAGAAGGACTCATCAATTTCGAGAGGGTACTAACTTTGACTACATAGTGAAGCTGTACTACTTTGATTTTAATCTACGGAATATCCTGACCAAATATCTTAATCGCATAGAAATCAACTTCCGTACTTTCTTAACTTATCAAGTCTCGAACCGGCATAAAGAGTCGCCCACGTGGTTTGTTGGTCCCGCAATAGTTTCTTCCAAATTTGCGAAGACCTTCGATCAGAGAGTATATACAACGGAATTTATGCAAAACTTTGCCATAAAGCAGCACCATAAAACCCATATAAACGATAAGTATGCTCCTGCATGGAAAACTATAGAATTCATGACTTTGGGGGCCGTTATAGCTTTATTTAGAGCGATCATCGACAGAGATACTTGTCGAATCATTTGCAACCATTTTGGGGTCAAACATTTAGCTATATTCAACACGTATCTGTCTACTATCAATACCATTAGAAATCATTGTGCGCATGGGAATATCCTTTATGACATATCGTTGCCAACCTCAATCAGAAAGGGTCCCGCCGGAGCCATGAGCAGTTCGGACTATCAAAACTTACATGGTGCAATCAGGGTGATCTATTACCTGATTGGCCATGTTTCAAGGAATAGACAGAATGATCTTAAGAAAGAACTAACAGATTTGTTCGAGAAGTATAAGGAAGTTCCGGAAGTTTATGCCATAATTCAAAAAGCGACCGGAATTGAAAATATAGGTCTGATTCTTGTGTAGTTCAAAATAAAGCGCTACCTTTGCAGTGAAGAAGTGCCGATGAAGGCTTTAAGTCCCTTTATTAGCACTATAAAAAGAGAACAGTGGGGCTGTACACAACGTCTGTACAGTCCTTTCTTTTTGTCCTATATTCAGTTCAGTGGTCGTTGGAGGATTGTTATCGGTACAGCCTCGTTTTTCTTCCCTATCGCCACTTAGGATGGTAGCTGTTCTTGGGTGTTTCATCGTTGGACATTTGGTGTTGAGAAAGGGCCTGTGGCTTAACGGTACTTTGTTCTGAGGCTCTGTATGATTGAGTTCGGGGTTCGCTGACTTGTTGCTCTTGACTTTCATTGGGAGTTTCGTCAGTATCAGAAGACGGAGCAAGCGTAAGGGCAATTTTCCTGTCCAGTTCGGCAACCTCGCTTTTAAGTGAGCGAAGCTCGTCCTCTTTCTTCCACGAACCACCCGCAATGGCCGTATAGATCTCCTTATTTGCAGCAACCTTTTCCATTTCCTTTTCGTGTGATTCGATTACTTTGGGGATACGCTCCAATGCGTTTATGAAATTCTGACAAGCAAGTTTAGGATCGGAAGCCAACTTTCCGTTATTGTAGGTATAGTAGATACTCTCCTGCCCTTTCACAAAGAAGCGATTGACGGAGCAGTCAAACAGACTCTTTGACGACTCCGTCTTGACCATGATGGAAAAGCCGTAAATCTCACCAACCTTGTTATACTCACCATTGGTACGAGCTTTCTCTCCAATCTCCTGCAAGCGCGCGGCAATAACCTTGATGTCCGTACTTCCTTCGACACCCTTAATTGTGAGTTTATTGATGGGATTTCCCTCCGTATCACGCTCCACACGCTGCTCGAAGAGAGCCAAGTCTGCCTTTGCCTCCTTCATCTTATCCGAGTGGAAAGCAACCGAGTTTTCTATTTCTGCCAATTTCCCCGTTGCCGAATCACGTTCCCGTAGAAAATTCTTACGCTCCGATTCCAAGGAAGCAATCTTCTTGTCGAGCTTGGCTTTCTCCAGAAGGTCTGTGTTACCCGAGAGGACGGCTACATATTCTGAGAAGTTCATACCACCATCCTCATCCATAGACCCTTCGTCGATCGTGCGGCTACCCAGCGTATTTGTCTTAAGCTGATTGATGAAAAGCTGCTTGTTATGCAGCAGATTGAACTTATAGCTATCCAACGAACGCTCCACGGCATAGATAATCACATCTACTTTATTGTCAGCAAACTCTTTGGCAATCGTATTGCCCTTACGAATGGCACGCCCATCGCGCTGTTCCAAATCCGAAGGGCGCCAAGGACAGTCTAAATGATGGACGGCCACGGCACGTTGCTGGGCATTGACACCCGTTCCCAACATCGAGGTAGAGCCGAAGATGATACGAATGTTCCCTCGGTTCATGGCATCCACCATTGCCTTCTTCGCCTTCTCGTTCTTGCACTCTTGAATGAAGTGTATCTCGTGTGATGGGATATGATAGTCTTCGACCAGCTTACGCTTAACTTCCGAATAAACGTTCCATTCGGAGGGCTTATAAGTACCTAAATCAGAGAAAACAAACTGTGTACCTTTCTGTGCATCATACTTACGGTAGTAGTCGTTGAGCAGCTTCGCACAATGGCTCGCCTTGTTGTCTATATGATCCGAGTACGCCTCCAAATCAATCATACGTAGATCTAAGCTCATCTTCCGCGCATAATCAGTTGCGATGAGCATCTTAGCCTTTTCCTCGCTCTCGCTGAGCGGCGCACGCCCCAAGAGCGTGGCATTACCCGTCTTGGCGAACTCCATCAGTTTACCGATAAATACCTCCTGTTCGGGTGTAGGCGGAATGTTGTGCAGTACCTCATTCTTCTCGGGACGGTCAATTCCGATGTCCTTGGCTGTACGAAAATCGCAAATCTCCGCATAAAACGCCGCCAGTTCGGGCACCTTAATGAAGGTACGGAAGCGCTCCTTCTGAATAATCTCATTCGTGACCGAAAACTCGTAGTCAGTGGATTTCTTGGCAAAGACTG
>JBGZIN010000006.1:0-16213 GCA_041848345.1 Porphyromonas sp. | reverse complement strand
GGTTGGGGAGGCATGGCAAACGGATATTTCCGCCTAACAGCTCTCAAACCCACCGCTTTAGGTATTGGTGCCGGATTGGGTGATTACAGCTTGGGACAAGTAATTATTGTCGGATTTACTCCTGACAAAGATAGTTCATCTAAGGAAGGAAGTAAACTCATCCCTTCTGCCTCTATTCGTGTTCAATTAACACAAGACAAAGAGGCTATGATGCTGAAAGGGAAACTCTTCCAACGCTCAGAAGAGATGCAAAACGGTAAACTTCGTGTTTCAATCAAAGCCAAGAATGACAACGTATCTAAGTTCTCTAAGGAGAATGTTATGAACTTGCCTTTCAGAGACCCTAAAGACTTTACTGAAAATCTTGCTGTCAGCTCGTATGAAAATGGAGAGTATGAATTGTATTTGGAGTGGCAAGAAAATGGCACTTCCGAGTATAAACCTTTGAGTATGTGTGCAGACGAACCGGACAAACTCTTCTTCACCATTGAAGATAAAAAGGTAAAAGAATGGAGCTACAACGCCCCAACAGATATCCTCACCTTTGATAAGAGCAAAACTGTTGCCGACCTCAAAGCATTCTCCACCAGCAAGCTGACTGTCACTATTGAAAACAAGTCCGATCGTGAATACTACGGACCTGTAAAGGTGTATGCCATGCCATCAACCTATACAGCGGAAACACTTGCCCCCACGGGACGAGAGGAAGTTGTCGCTGAAGCGGTGGTTTGTGTTCCTGCCAAAAGCAGCATAAACCACACATTCGAAGAGTTCAAGTTCAATCATTATGAAAATACGCAGGTAAACCTATACCTTCAGTATGCACAGATGCAAAAGGGTGTCCCCAATGAAGAGTTTGGTCATCACACCACTCGCCTCTCTACTGCCAGTGCATATCTTTGCGGAGAAAAGGTTCCCGTAACCGTTCCTGCCGATTATTCGGATGTTACTTTCGTGTGCACTCCTTCGGAAAATGTCGGTAAAATCAATATAAATCTATCCTCTTTTACCACCCCATCATTCAAAATAAAGAACCGTGGTAAGGCCTACACAAACAGCGAAACTTCTGTTGGCATTATCGCCGTTCTTTGGGGAAATGTGCAGGGGAACACGACCATTTTGGCTGTTGCCAGCAACTATGCTCCGGGTGCCATCCAAAAAGGAGAGGAAGTAGTATATACCCCGAGATTTGACAATAGCAATAAAGTGAAGTACATGCAAGGGCGTACGGTTTGGGTTCAACTACATACTCTCTACATAAGTGGTTCTTTGCAAAATACTTTCGCCGATAAAGATTATCCATTGTTTGGAAAAACTTCTATTACAGCAAGTGTAGTCAAAGAGAATAGCATTGAGCAGACTGAAGCGGTAAAGGCGACCCTTTTCCCCAACCCCGCAGCCTCTACCCTACGCATATCAAACGCCACACAGATACTTTCGGTAGATATATTCGCTATGGACGGACAATTGATGTTGTCTCACAAGGGCGAAGGAAAAGAGGAAGTAGCACTTGATGTACATGCCTTGCCTGAAGGCAATTACTTAGTGGGTGTGCGTGATGCCAACAACAAAGTCTCTACATTACGTCTAATGATAGCACGTTAATTCGAGATAACTTATAACAAACTTTTTTGAGGGCAGCTTTGGCTTAATAGCAAGGTTGCCCTCTTTTTATCCGCTTACAGATGTTTCTTATCAATAGACTAAAGAGACACTCCAAAATGAATGCATACAAACGACGATTTATATGCATTCATTTTCATATTTGGATGCATTCAAAATTCAGTTTGTATGCATTCAAATTAAAACACTTTTCCTTTGTTGCAAAAATGAGATCCGAAGTTGGCTGTCTCTTTTGGGAGGGAGAAGGTAAATACTCATCAAACTTCGACCTATATTGCCCTCTTAGAAATGGGTGGTACATACACACTTAAACTAAGAGAATTGACCTGATTTGAAGAGAACGAGGCTATATCCCAATAGTCTTATTGCACTTGCCGGAGGGGGTATCTAAGCAAGAGTATTTTTATCCAATCCTATCGGACTTGCCCATTATTCTCCACATTTTCTTCTCTACTATTCGATTGACCTCAAGAAAAATTGTAACTTTGGAAGACGAATGAGCTTAAACGTAGGAGAATGTTGCACCCAAAGGCACCAATTGGAATATTCGATTCAGGTTATGGAGGACTAACCATCCTTAGCGGACTTCGCAAGGCCATGCCCCAGTACGATTTTTTGTATTTGGGGGATAATGCTCGCTCTCCCTATGGAAGTCGCTCTTTTGAAATCGTCTACAAGTTCACTCTTCAAGCCGTAGAAAAACTCTTCTCCATGGGTTGCCCTTTGGTTATACTCGCGTGTAATACAGCTTCTGCAAAGGCTCTGCGCTCCATACAACAGAATGATTTGCCCCAAATGGCAGATCCTACACGGCGTGTTTTAGGAGTTATCCGCCCTACCATAGAAGTTGTACATCAATTGAGTCGTACCAAGCATGTGGGTATTTTGGCAACTGAAGGTACTATTGGCAGCCACAGTTATCCCATAGAGATCGCCAAACTATTTCCTGCTATCGTGGTTCAGGAGGAAGCGTGCCCCATGTGGGTGCCGCTCGTGGAAAATGGAGAAGCGAACAGTCCCGGAGCGGACTACTTTGTACACAGACATTTGGATGCTCTTTTAAGTAAAGATACAGCCATAGACACCATTATATTGGGCTGTACGCATTACCCTCTTTTGCAGGAAAAAATTAAAAGATTTCTCCCCGACTCCGTTCAGGTCATAGCCCAGGGGGAGTATGTAGCCTCTTCGCTGAAAGACTATTTGGCAAGGCATCCTGAAATGGAGCAAAGACTATCCAAAGAGGGAATGGTTCACTACTTAACCACAGAACAAGCAGACAAGTTTACCGAAAAGGCATCTGTCTTTTTGAACGAGGAAATAATGGCAACACAAATTGTCATCGACTAATAATTATCATGCAATCAACAACTAAAAACAATACTGTCTTATGAAACGTAATACAAAAATCTTCCTTTCTTTATTGATGAGCATTGCCTCTTTAGCTCTGTTTACTTCCTGTTCTTGCTCAATGGCATGCCAAAAATCAGCACTTCCACAAGCATTAGACGGCACTTGGAAAGTGGTCTCCGTCAATGGCTCAAAACCGGAAATTGAAACCCCGATGACGCTTAATTTTGAAATAAAAGATATGCATCTCGGCGGAAAAGCCATTTGTAACAGCTATGGAGCTGCGTTTACTCTCACGGCGACAGGCGATATGAAAATTGCAGACATTGCCTCCACTCGTGTGGGATGTGCGGGTAACACTTTTGAAAACAGCTTTTATGCGGCACTGCAATCTGTCAGCAATGTCCGTGTCAAAGGGAAAAAGGCTTTTTTGTATCAAAACAAGGAAGACAAAACTCCCATCATCACACTGCAACGATAAGGTTTATCTCTCTCATTACCTACTCATAATAAAGTAACTTAGATTAGATAGAAATCGCATCATGTTGGAATACAAACAAACAGCACTATCCTTGATTAAAACTGTCGTTCTTGCTCTCAGCATTTCCTTTGTACAACCCGTTTTTGCACAAAACGGGAGGCAATCCCTCTCTCTCGAAGAGATTACCAAAGGATTTTTTTCCCCCAGATATGCGGGAAGAGGCTTTCGCTCTATGGATGACGGACGATACTACACCCATTTGAACTACAAAAGAAGCCGAATTACTCAGTTTGAATTTGCTTCGGGTAAGGAAGTAGCTGTTCTGTTTGACCTATCTCAGCACAGTGATAGCCCTGTAAAACATATAGACAATTATCTCATTGCTCCCGGGGGCAATCACATACTCATCATGACCGATACGGAGCAAATATATCGCCACTCCTCTCGCTCCAAAGTTTTTCATTACGACGTGCGGAGAAAAACTTTAACTCCGCTCTGCAAGAGTGATGAACGTATCATGATTCCCACATTCAGTCCCGATGGGCGCATGGTGGCGTTCGTTCGAGAAAATAACATCTTTATCCACAAATTTGACTTCGATAGCGAAATCCAAGTTACCACAGATGGCAAACGTAATGAAATCATCTACGGTGCCACAGACTGGGTATATGAGGAAGAATTGGGCTGTACTCGCTTGCTCACGTGGAGCTTGGACAATAATTATCTTGCCTTTGCTCGTTTCGATGAATCTCAAGTAAAGGCCTATGATATGCCTTTGTATGGTAATAGATTATATCCGACAAACTATACATACAAGTATCCTAAAGCAGGAGAAAAGAACTCCGATGTTTCTCTTTTTGTGTACAATGTACAGCAGAAAGTGGCACGTCCGATCTCACTTCCCATTGATAAGGAAAGCTATCTCCCTCGCCTTGAGTTTACCCCTATCAACAATGGTTTGGCAGTTTTCACTCAGAACAGGCATCAAAACGACTTCAAACTGTTCTTGGTCAATCCGGCAACATTGATTGCTCAACAAGCATTGAGAGATACCGACAAAGCATACATCAAAACGGAATGGATCCGCAGTCTCATCATCTCTCAGCAGGGATTTACCATGGTTAGCGAGATGGACGGGTATGCGCACATCTATCAATATACTTCCACGGGCGAAAAGAAAGCACAGCTCACACGAGGGGAGTACGATGTTCTAACTCTGTATGGTGCAGATAAACAAGGTAATATATACTACCAAGCTGCCGATATAAAACCTACGGAGCGCCGTGTTTTGAAAGTTACCCCAAAAGGGAAAGTTGAAATCCTTGCAGGAAAAACGGGTATCAATTCGGCAACTTTCAGCAGCGACTTCTCCCACTTCATGAACGTTTTCAGCAACGCTTCCACTCCACATCAATACACTATTCATAGTAGCAAGGATGGAAAGTTGCTCCGTACACTCGAAAGCAACAATGACTTAGCAGAAAACCTCAAGAAATACAGCTTCGAGCAAAAAGAGTTTATCCAATTGGAGATCGGAAATGGACTTTCTCTCAATGGCTGGATGCTCAAACCTGCCAACTTCGACCCCAACAAACAATACCCTCTTTTGATGGTTCAATACAGTGGTCCCGATTCGCAGGAAGTTCTGAATCAATTTGAAATCGGATGGGAACACTTCCTTGCCCAAGAGGGATATATAGTAGTTTGTGTGGATGGACGAGGAACGGGTGCCAGAGGGCGCGAATGGAGAAAATGTACCTACATGAACTTGGGTATTCTTGAATCTGACGATCAAATTGCCGCAGCTAAAACATTGGGCAATCTTCCCTATGTAGATGCCTCCCGCATCGGTATTTGGGGCTGGAGCTTCGGAGGGTATATGACCCTCCTCACCATGTGTCGTGGCGAAGGGGTGTTCAAAGCCGGCATATCGGTGGCTCCCGTGACGGACTGGCGCTACTACGACACCATCTACACCGAGCGTTACCTACGCACTCCGCAAGAAAATCCCGAGGGCTACACAAAAGGAGCTCCGCTGCATAGAGCAAAGGATTTGAAAGGCAACCTTTTGATCATTCATGGAGGGGCAGACGATAACGTTCACCTGCAGAATACAATGGATTTTGTCGAAGCATTGGTACAAAACGACATCCCATTTGAAATGGCTGTTTATACAGACAAAGACCACAGCATTTACGGAGGAAATACACGTCAGCATTTATTCAAACGTAAAGTGGAATTCTTGAAAAGAAACCTCTAAACGATAGAACACTCTTTATTTCCAATCAGAAAATATGCCCAGTAACTTTGTCAAAAAACCGGAGTGGCTTCGTATCAAAATGGGTGGTAGTATGACCTATGGCACCACACGGCAAGTTATCGAAGGAAATTGCCTACACACCATTTGTAGCAGCGGACGCTGTCCCAATCAAGGGGAATGTTGGAGTAGAGGGACAGCGACCTTCATGATAGGTGGCAATATTTGCACACGTAGTTGTCGCTTCTGCAATACGTTGTCAGGACGTCCTCTTCCATTAGATCCGAACGAGCCGCAAGCTGTTGCCGAAAGTGTGCGCACTCTCCAACTCAAGCATGCTGTCATTACCAGTGTTGATAGAGACGATTTACCCGACGGGGGAGCCGAGCATTGGGTTCAGACGATCTTAGCCATTAAGCAACTAAATCCCGGCGTTACCTGCGAGGTTTTAATACCGGATTTTAGAGGAGATTTGGCGATGGTACAAAGGATTATTGAGGCACACCCCGAGGTCATATCGCACAATATGGAGACGGTGCGCCGCCTAACGCCCTCTGTACGTAGCGTTGCCACATATGATACCAGCTTATCCGTATTGGATTGCATAGCTCAGTCGGGCATTCCTGCAAAGACCGGTTTAATGTTGGGCTTGGGAGAAACAGAGGAAGAAATTTTCGAGCTGATGGATGATGTGCGCTCCGTAGGTGTGAGCATTATCACCATAGGTCAATATCTGAGACCTGGAAGGAAAAATATACCCGTGGTGGAATACATCACCCCGGAGTACTTCTCTTTTCTTAAAGAAGTGGCTTTGAGCAAAGGATTTACCCATGTTGAAAGCGCTCCATTAGTTCGCTCTTCGTATCATGCAGAGCAACATGTGATCAAGAAATAAAGCACTCTTTTCAACATCTTTCTCCCTATGCTTCATGTACGCAATATATTGATTGACCGAGGAAATACCTACTGTAAAGTAACCCTTTCCGACGATGGTATTCTTTCGGAGCAAAGGTTGTTTCGGAAACTGTCGCAAACGGATTTACAGGAGTTGTGTCGGGTTTCTAAAGAGGTCGAATTGCGTGCATTGTATTCTGCCGTTGGAGCTCCCGAAAAAGACGTTATAGAGTTTCTTCGAGAGCGTTGCTCCTTCTTTCTTTGTCTTGATGAGCATACGGCTACTCCCTTAAAAAAGATTTGCTACAATCGGACGCAATTGGGGGCAGATCGTATTGCCCTCGCCGTAGGAGCGCATAGCATGGCTCCCGATGGCGATGAAGTGCTCGTGATTGATATAGGTACAGCCATTACCTATGAACGCATCTCGCCCGAGGGTGTCTACCTCGGAGGGAATATTTCCCCCGGACCTCTCACCCGAAGTACAGCCTTACACCAAGCCACCAACCGTTTACCTTTGGTCGAAGTGGATCTTTCTTATCCCGAATTCGGAGGTACTACGGAAGAAGCTATCAAGGCAGGGATCATGGAAGGAATACTATTTGAAATTGAAGGATATTGCCACAAAATGAAAGAAAAATACCCTCAATCGACCATCTTACTCACGGGAGGATATGCTTTCTATTTTGCCGATAAACTAAAAAGTATGACCTTTGTGGTACCGGACCTTGTGATGAAAGGGTTGGATAAATTATTAGAATACAATGTACAGATTGCACAAACGAACCTATAAAGCAGCGCGTATTCTCTCCGTTTGCGTTGCAGTTCTATTGTTTTCGCCTGTTCTAAATGCACAAAACAATAGCACAGAGTCTCCTTATACTCGCTTTGGAATTGGGGAGCTTTCTCAATCTACCTCCAATGTCTCTCGAGGATTGGGCAATACGGGGATTGCACTTCATTCAAAAGGTCATATCAATCCCAAAAATCCGGCTTCCTATGTCGCTGTTGATTCGCAAACTTTCATTTTGGATTTTTCCACCAGCCTCGGATGGGCTTGGTATGCAGAAAATGGCAGAAGAGACAATCGTATCTTGGGTAACTTTGAGTACCTGAGTATGCTCTTCCCCGTATCTAAGTGGATGGCAATCAGTGCAGGGATCATGCCCTACTCTTCTGTGGGCTATCGTTTGGGCAGTACACAAGGTATTACAGGCAGCACGCAGAAAGAGTATTCAATCAATTATCAAGGATCGGGTAATATCAATGAGATCTATTTAGGAACAGCATTCTCGCCATACAAAGGTCTTTCTTTGGGCATAAATGGCTCCTTTTTATTGGGTGAACTTGAGCACTCTCAACTATTGAGCTACAGCGATGCCAATTCCTTCAACACGCTTTTTTATGATGCCTTGAGACTGAATGGCTTCAAAGCCTCTTTCGGAGTTCAGTATGGATTTGCTATTGGTAAAAAGGACAAACTGACGGTGGGTTTGACCTACACGCCTTCATTGGCTCTGAAAAGCATCCTCCTACACGAAGAGAGCATAGTACAATCGGGCGTGACTCAAAGTTTGAATAAATCGGACTCCATTGCTTCAAATAGTGCTTACAGAGTGCCTGAGCAATTCGGATTGGGTGCCGCCTATGAGATCAGCGATAAACTATTGCTAACAGGTGACGTCCAATACAATATATGGAAGAACGCTCTGCCGGAAACAGCAACTTACAAGGTACAAAACCAATGGCAGACTGGTTTGGGTATAGCCTATACACCCGCAGCTTCCGATCGTTCTTTTTGGAAAAGAGTTGAGTATAGAGGAGGGCTTTCTCTTGAGAACTCTTATCTCCGCCTTCCTGTTGAAAACGCTCTGAGTGGCTATTACAAAGGAGGCGTTTCCATAGGGTTGAGTATTCCGATGATTGACAGAAGATCATTCTTGGACTTAACTCTTGACTATGGTCATCTCACGCCTCAAGCATCGGGATTGGTTCATGAAAACAGCCTTCGCCTTACGATTGGGCTTCGCTTCAATGAAGGATGGTTCCGCAAGATTAAGTTAGACTAAAAAAGACCTACATAAGGGATAATAAAGTATAGAAAATAACAAGAAAGGAATAATACAGATGAAACGTTTCAAAGTGCTTTTCTCAGCTACATTGCTGGCAACTTCGTTAATCGGATATGCTCAAACGGGAGTAGAGACAAATACTCCCTTTGGTTCGGGACAGGATAGTATCAAGTGTCGCGAAAACATCAGCCTTTTCACCTCCTATGCCAAAGAAGGTAATTTCAAAGAGGCGCGTGCCTATTGGCAATCTGCATACAAAGAGTGCCCGGCTTCTACCAAAAACATCTATATCTATGGTGTGCGTATTCTAAATTGGGAATTGCAAAACGCAACTGATCCTGCAAAAAAAGAAGAACTATTGAAAGAATTGTTAGAGGTATATGATACCCGTGCCAAATACTTTGGCAACGATCCCAAATATGGAGTTGATTGGATTGTATCAAGCAAAATAACCGATTATCTCAATTGGGTGCCCAAAGAAAAAATCGACTACAACATGATTTACTCTTGGACTAAACCCATAGTTGATCAAATGGGCGAGAGTGCAGACCCCAAAGCAGTATATTTCAGCGTTTTCTCTTCTCTGAACAAGGCAATAGGCAATGCCGATTGGCACCAACAGTATATCAAAGACTATATGTCCGGAAATGACTTAATGGAGAAAGCCGTAGAGAAAGCAGAACAAGAAGGAGATGCTGTACAATTGGAGTATCTTAGAGGACTCAAAGGACAGCTCGATGGACTTTTTGCACAAAGTGGATTGGCAGACTGCAATACTCTCGTAAAGATCTATGGAAAAAACTTGGAAGCCAACAAAAGCAATGTCTCCTATCTTCAAGCTATGTTGGATATGTTCCGCAACGCAGATTGCGAAAAGGATCCTATCTACTTCCAAGCCAGTAAGTATCTCTTTGCCATCAAACCCACTGCCCCTGCCGCTCTTGGTTTGGCAAAAGAGGCGATGAATAACAATCGTAATACGGAAGCAATGAATTATCTCGAACAAGCCATTTCCTTGACTTCCGACAAGAACATCAAAGCAAGTTGCTACTATACGATGGCAGTGCTACAAATGAACGCACGCAACTATTCTCAAGCTCGTCAGTTCTGTAACAAGGCAATGGCAGAAAATCCATCAATGGGTAGTCCGCTCATTTTGATTGCCAAAATGTATGCAGCAACGGCTTCCAGCATATTCCCCGGAGATGCCATCAGACAGCGTTGCGTGTACTATCTGGTAATCGATAAGTTGGAAAGAGCTCGCTCCATTGACTCTAAAGTGGCTTCTGAAGCCGGGCAACTGATTGCTACCTATCGTCGTTCACTCCCCTCCTCTACTGATATTTTCATGCACCCCGAATTGGAATCCGGTAAGAGTTTCTACGTGGGCGGTTGGATTGGCGAGAGCACAGTTATCCGATAATAACTACTCTTTAACAAGAGATTACCGCACTTATAAGCTATCGATGCTCTCCAATAGATGATTAAAAAGAACATCGTTTTCTCTTGGGCTAAAGTATCTATCCACCAATGGTTAGGTACTTTAGCCATTTTTTTTATGGTGGCACCATTGGGATGTGGTGATACAAAAACAGAAACCACTCAACACACCTTCACGATAGACTCAGCATACAGTATGCTCACCACAGATGTGGATGTACTGGTCTCCGACTCCGGCGAAACGCGTTTCCGTCTGAAGGCTAAAGAATGGTACACTTATAGCAATGCAGAACGTCCGCATTGGCTTTTCCCAAAAGGCTTTGTTGCTGAGCGGATAGACTCCAATCGCAACTTTTTAGCCCGCATAAAAGCCGATACTGCCTACTTTTACACAGCCGAGGAAGCGTGGAATTTGATCGGTAATGTATCGGTCATCAACCTTGAAGGAGATCAATTTTTTTCCCGCACTCTAAATTGGCAAAAAGGGAGCAATCAAATCTACTCCAACGACACTGTTACCATTGTAACTAAGGATAAAGTTCTGAAAGGTAGCCATTTTACCGCCAATCAAGACTTTTCCAAATATACTTTTTACAATAGCAGAGGGAGCATGAAACTTAAAGAAGAAGAGACTTCATCGCAGTAACTTTCCTATTTTTATCCTCGAAAACATCTTTAATTGTGGCATCGAACGATATATACATTCTCATTTACATAGCTATCCTTTTAGTTCTATCGGCATTCTTTTCGGGAATGGAAATAGCCTACCTGACCAGCGACAAACTCCGCATCGAACTGGATAGAAACAGAGGAGGCTTGACGGGACGTATACTCACGCTGCTTTTTCGTAATCCGGCACACTATATAACTACCATGTTGGTCGGTAATAATATCGTGTTGGTTATGTATGGGCTATTCATGTCACAGCTGCTGGATCCTCTTCTTCAGAGATTTGTAACTTCAGACGGTTTGCTCCTCTTGGTCAATTCTCTCCTATCGACGCTTGTCATCATCGTTTTTGGAGAGTATCTACCCAAGTCGCAATTCAAAAAGGATCCCAATGGCATCATGCGCCACCTTGCTCTGCCTATTGCCCTGAGCTATGTAGTACTCTATCCCATTAGCTTTTTATGCACAAAAATATCGAGAGGAATACTGTTTATTTTGGGCAGAAGAAATCAAAACTTGCCCCACACACGCCTCTCCACAATTGATTTGGATCATTATTTGAGCGAGAGTTTTTCGTCAGATGGCTCCTTTGGCTCTCTTGATACAGAGGTAAAAATCATCCAAAAGGCAATTGATTTCTCCGACGTGCGTGCCAGAGATTGCATGATTCCGCGCAACGAAATTGTCGCTTGTTCGTTAGATACAAGCATCGAAGAACTAACCAACATATTTATCAGCACGGGACTTTCTAAAGTGATTGTCTACAAGGAAAGCATTGACAACGTGGTTGGCTACATCCACTGCTCCGAAGTATTCAAAGGAAAAAGGTGGCAAGAGAGGATGAAATCGGCAATTTATATTCCCGACAGTGCCTACGGACATAAACTCATGAAGCAATTGATGCAGCGTAAGAAGTCTGTTGCGATTGTCATTGACGAGATGGGAGGCACATCGGGTATCATAACATTGGAAGATTTGGTTGAAGAAATTTTTGGAAATATCGAGGACGAACACGATAGAAAAAAGCTCATCGAGCGTAAAGTGGATGATAACACCTACATAATCAGTGGACGTAGTGAAATTGACGATCTCAATGAACGCTTCGGTCTGAAACTACCCGAAAACGACGAATACAATACATTGGCAGGTCTTATTCTTTTTTACAACAGAGACATTCCCGATCCGCAAGAGGTAGTCGTGGTGGATCGCTTTTCTTTCAAGATACTGCGCTCCTCGTCCACACGTATCGAACTGATCAAGCTCACCATATTGAGCTAAAACACTAAGTATCAGAACTAAATAATTATCCAAAACATTCTCTAAGTTTGTATGCATACAACCGATTATTTGTATGCATTCATTTTGCAGTTTGTATGCATACAAAATCGAATTTATATGCATACAATTTTGCGATTGATCGCATTCAAAAAATATCGTTTGAAAGAAACAAATATCCACCCTGTCGCTGCTCCTCTCTGAAGTATCCCTTTATCTTCGGAAAAAGTGCATGAAAAACGACAATAAAGTATTATCTTTGTTTGTAGGGATGGCTTGATTAAAGCCTGCTTTTATAGGGTGTGGGAACTAAATGCAGCCCTATGTATATTGTGCAGTTACCCCGAGAGCAATCCTGTTATTGTGAATATAAAGGACAAAAACGATCGAAAGAAAAAGAAATTATGACACTACAAAATGAATTCAAGCACTTTGCCTCCGATAAGTTGGGACTAAGTAAAAGTGTGGTAGATCAATATATAACTTCATGCAGTAGCGGCTATATCTCCCCAACAATCATTGAAGAACGCCAACTCAACGTGGCTCAAATGGATGTTTTCTCTCGTTTGATGATGGATCGCATCATCTTCTTGGGCACAGAGATCAACGATTATACTGCCAATGTAATCCAAGCTCAACTCCTCTTTTTGGATAGTGCCGACCCCGGAAAGGACATATCTATTTACATAAACTCTCCCGGTGGCTCCGTTTATGCCGGCTTCGGTATTTATGACACCATGCAATACATTGGGAGTGATGTTTCCACGATATGTACCGGTATGGCTGCATCCATGGCTGCGGTACTGCTCGTGGCAGGGACTACCGGTAAGCGTTCTGCCTTGCCTCACTCCCGAGTGATGATTCACCAGCCTTTGGGAGGAATGCAAGGGCAAGCGAGCGATATTGAAATTGCCACACGACAAATCTTGAAAGTTAAAGAGGAATTGTACAAAATCATTTCCGATCATTCGGGGAAATCCATCGAGCAAATTGCCAAAGACAGCGATCGAGACAAATGGATGACCGCTACCGAAGCCCTTGAATACGGCATGATCGATCAAATATTAACCCCCAGAAAAAAACAAGCATAAGGCGATTTTCGCTGTTCTACATACATGGCAAAATCAAAGAAAACAGCATCTCATTGCAGCTTTTGCGGCAGAGGAGAAGAAGAGGTACCCATATTGGTCAGAGGAGATGAGCAGACAGCCATTTGCTCCGATTGCGTGATGCAAATAGGCAAAGCCATACGTCAAGCCATGGGACCGGAACCTCTGCAAACAACGGAGGAACATCCGGCTCTTGCTAAGTTAGACTTTGCTCGTCTGCCTCGCCCGCAGAATATAAAATCCTTCTTAGATCAGTATGTGGTGGGGCAAGAAGATGCCAAAAAGTATCTTTCCGTAGCTGTTTACAATCATTATAAACGCATTTTACAACCCACACAAGAAGATGATATTGAGGTGGAAAAAAGCAATATCATCATGGTGGGACCCACAGGTACGGGGAAAACTCTTTTGGCACAAACCATTGCTCGCATGCTTGACGTGCCTTTTGCCATTGCAGATGCAACGGTGCTCACGGAGGCAGGATATGTGGGGGAAGATATTGAAAGTATATTAACCCGACTGTTGCAAGCGTGCAACTATGACGAAAAAGCCGCAGAAAGAGGGATTGTGTTCATTGATGAGATCGATAAAATCGCTCGAAAAAGCGACAATCCATCCATAACGAGAGATGTCAGCGGAGAAGGAGTGCAACAAGGATTGCTCAAACTCCTGGAGGGGTCTATTATCAACGTTCCTCCCGCTGGAGGGCGTAAACATCCCGATCAGAAGTTCATTCAGGTGAACACACGCCACATTCTCTTTATTTGTGCCGGGGCTTTCGATGGCATTGAGCGAAAGATAGCCAACCGTCTCAATACACGTTATGTAGGATTTCAAAATGATGGAGAACGTACACAGATAGACACGAAAAATCTATTGCAGTACGTCTCTCATCAGGATCTGCGCTCTTATGGACTCATTCCCGAGATACTGGGACGCTTGCCAATATTGACTTATTTAGATCCCCTGGAACGCTCCACTCTAAAGCGTATTCTTACGGAGCCCAAAAACTCCATTATAAGTCAGTACACTAAACTCTTTGCCATGGATGGCATACAACTTTCCTTTGAAGAGGAGGCTTTGGAGTATATCGTGGACAAGACTATTAAGGAAGAATTGGGAGCACGAGGACTTCGCTCCGTGGTAGAAACAATCATGATGGAGGCAATGTACTCTCTTCCCGGTGGAGATACCAAAGAGCTTGTCATTACACGAGCTTATGCAGAGAAATACAGCAGCGTGTTACACATACGCAATTAAAGAAGAGATGCGCCCTTTTATTTTTTAAGAAGCAATGAACCAAGAACTACTTACTCAACTAAGAGATCATTTTGGTTTTGATACATTCAAAAGCAATCAGCAAGCTATAATTACCAATTTGTTGGAGGGTAAGGATTCTTTTGTTTTGATGCCTACGGGTGGGGGAAAGAGCTTATGCTATCAGTTACCGGCACTTATGTCGTCGGGTACTGCCATAATTATCTCTCCCCTCATTGCTTTGATGAAAAACCAAGTCGATGCCATCCGCAGCTACTGTAAGAATGACAGTATAGCCCACTTCCTGAACTCCTCTCTCTCCAGAACCCAGTTGGAAGCTGTGCGCAAAGATATTAGTCAAGGACTGACCAAGTTGCTTTACGTTGCTCCGGAGAGTCTCAACAAAGAAGAGAATGCCACTTTTCTGCAAAGTATCCCCATATCATTCTATGCCATTGACGAGGCGCATTGTATCTCGGAATGGGGACATGATTTCCGTCCGGAATACCGTAAAATACGCCCTATTGTAGAGTCCATAGGCAAGCGTCCCATCATAGCGCTGACAGCTACAGCCACCCCAAAGGTAGAGCACGATATTATCAAGAACTTGAACATACAGGGAGCCACGATCTTCAGATCGTCGTTCAACCGCCCCAATTTGTTCTACCAGGTAATGCCTAAAACAGAGAATGTTGATAGAGATATTATAAGATTTATTCTATCAAATCCCGAAAAAAGTGGCATTGTCTATTGCATGAGCCGAAATAAAGTAACTACTTTTGCCGAACTTCTCCAAACCAATGGCATAAAAGCTCTACCCTATCACGCCGGAATGGATGCACGTGAGCGGGCGGTCAATCAAGATGCTTTCTTGAGTGAGGAGTGTAAAGTAATCGTGGCAACTATCGCATTCGGGATGGGAATTGACAAGCCCGATGTGCGCTATGTGATACACTATGATATGCCTAAAAGCCTTGAGGGATACTATCAAGAGACCGGAAGGGCTGGGCGTGATGGTGGCGAAGGGGTCTGCATAGCGTATTACAGCGCAAAAGATATGCAACGCCTTGAAAAGTTTATGCAAAACAAGCCTGTGTCCGAACAGGAGATTGGGAAGCAACTTTTGGGAGAGACTTCTACTTTTGCAGAGTCTGCCGTATGTCGTAGACGATTGCTTTTACACTACTTTGGAGAAGAGTATAAAGAAGATAATTGTGGAAATTGCGATAACTGTACAATGCCAAAGAAAAAAATTGAAGCTACAGAATTACTACAAAGCGCGTTAGAAGTAATACTCGCTCTTAAGGAAAAATGCAAAGGAGATCACGTAATCAACGTATTGAGAGGTGTTAGCACGGCAGACGTTGAAATGTTTGGACATGACCAATTGGAATGTTTTGGGCAAGGTGAAGAAACCGATGCAGAAACTTGGGAAAACATCATCAACCAAGCTCTCATAGCCGGGTTTATCGAAAAAGGAGTAGAAAACTACGGGTTATTGGGAGTAACAACTAAAGGAAAGAAATTCATCAAAAAGCCGACGAAATTCGAAATCGTTGTGGAGTCAGATGACGAAGAAGAGCTTGCCGTTAAAGAAGATGCTTCCGGAGAGGCTGCCGACCCTGAACTTTTCTCCATGATGAAGGATCTCAGAAAAAATGTCGCAGCACAACTAAAGGTACCTACCTATGTTGTTTTTCAGGATGCTACCCTAAAAGCAATGGCAACGCTCTACCCTATTACGGAAGAAGAATTGCAAAATATCCCCGGAGTGAGTGCCGGAAAG
>JBGZIN010000005.1:0-17705 GCA_041848345.1 Porphyromonas sp. | reverse complement strand
GAGGGGCAGACACCGACAAATAAGAATGAGATTGCTCCTCGAAAGAGGGGCAGACACCGACAAATAAGAATGAGAACATGTCTCAAAAGATGAGGAGACACACATAAAAAGAGTAATAACCCTGTATAACTCCACAAACATAGACGACAAATTACTTATGAAGTATCGAGAATTAAAAGATGTGAGCAGCTTCTTGGCAGAATACGCAGCTTGTCTGTTGGGCTCGGGAGTACACACCTCACGCACGGAACGCAATACCAAGCGCATAGGGGCTTCCTTGGGGACGGATGTCCATCTCAATCTGTCGATGAAGACGATGACGCTCACGGTGCGCAACATGGAAACGGGCGAGTCGATTACCGAGGTGATCGATGTGCCCCACAAGCCCATTAAGTTCTTCCTCAACTCGGAGTTGAGCGCACTCAGCTGGGAGATACACGACTGTTCGTTGAATATAGACGAAGCCAAGCGACGCTACGAGGAGGTACTGCGCCGCTCCAATCGTCAGCCTTTTTGGGTAGCGTGGCTGTTGATATCGCTTTCAAACGCCTGCTTCTGCCGTCTCTTTGAGGGTGATCTCATTGCCATGGCGATCGTGATGCTTGCCACTGCGATGGGATTTTACACCCGCCACTTCTTCGTGCAGAGACACCTTAACCTCTACATTGCCATCACGTTGGCGGCGATGGTCTCTTCTGCCATTGCCGTTTTGGGCGGTCATGTGCTACCTACCGCAACGAGTGCCACGGCTGTGGCGACCTCCGTGCTGTACCTCATCCCGGGCGTGCCGCTCATCAATGGGATTATCGACATTGTCGAGGGGCATACGCTCTCGGGCGTATCGCGTTTGATACAAGGTGCACTTATTATCCTGAGCATTGCTTCCGGTATGGCGGCTACTCTATTATTAACCACGGGCTCGGTTGCCTGAACAAAACGACTACAATACAATTATGGATACCTTATTAGGATTTCTTGCAGATGCTTTCTTTGCGGGTATGGCGGCGATTGGGTTCGCTGCCGTTTCGGTGCCTCCGCGTCGTGCTTTCCCGCCCATTGTCGTATTGGCTGCTTTGGGACACGCCATTCGCTGGTATTTGATGCACCATTTGAATGCGGATATTGTGGGAGCTTCGCTGATCGCTTCCGTGCTGATTGGCTTCGGTAGCTATCTATTCGGGCGATGGTGGGTGCATTGTCCCATGACGGTGCTGTATATCCCGGCATTGCTTCCGATGATCCCCGGGATGTATGCCTATAACGCTGTGCTCAGCTTGGTGCGCTTTGTCATCCACCACAAAGACCCTGTTCTTTCGGTGCAGTATATGCAGGACTACCTCACCAACTTCACCATAGCCATAACGGTGCTATTGGTGCTGGGCATTGGGTCTATACTTCCCGTTTTCCTTCTACACAAATCCTCCTACACCCTTTCTCGACGTAAGAAATACTAACCTTAAAACGAATGCAACGATGAAGACTTGGAGCAAAAAGACGATCATGACTACCCTCTTGATCCTTTTCGGACAAGGGATACTCTCGGCTCAGGTGGCTTTTGAGGGCGCAGCTTTCACGCCGATAACCCTCCCTGCAAACGCCGGAGTAAAAGCCTATGTGGTACACAAAACGTCGGGCGACTTCTCGGTGCGCATTGAGGGAGAGGCTTCGGGCGTCCTCAAAAGGTACAGTCAGCAAGCCGACGAGGCGGAGCAAGTGCCGGGGGCAACTTATGCAAACGGAGCCTGGACGATAACAAATCCCTCTTTGGACAAAGGCTACTTCGTGGACAACGGCACAAGCCCCACCTACTATTGGTTTATCGACTACTTGCGCCACCCATTGCCCACCGATGGCATACTTGCGGATTATGCTCCCGATGCCCCTTGTCAGCAGGTACGTATCACGGCGGCAACCCCCTTTCAAGGCTTCCATTGCTTCACACCGCAGGGGACGCTGCTTTCCGTCCGCCGTCTCTTCACCGTTTCCTATGAAGATCTGCTTTTCGATGCCACTGCGAAGGAGTTCGTTCCCAAAGCAACAGAGACTCAAGTGGAGGCAAAAGAGGGTGCGCTCACACTCCTCTCCTCGCTGAAAACTACGGCTTACAAGGTCGTGGGCGATGAATATACGGCTCTTTTGTCCCTCTCGCCCGTGGCTGTTTCCTCCCAACCGCTCACGCCCCAACGGATGGAAGTACACCCTCTATACCGGCTGAATGGTGAGGCGGTCGAAGCTCTCCCCAAAGAGCTGTCGGCTCCTGCCGAGGTGAGTATGGAAGCGGTGAGCAGTGCCTCTTCGGGGGCTATTATTTCGTGGCGCATCGTTTCGGGCACGCAAGTTACCCCCGAAGCACCGATTGTCATGCAGTACAGCGGAGCGAAGACGCTACACCGCTTCGAGCAGGCGGGGAGCTACACGATTGTGCTTGAAGTCTCCTCCCCCAACGGGGCTTGCAACGTATCGACCGAGCCTTTGACGCTGCACATCCAAACGTCTCAATTGGAGGTGCCCAATGCTTTCAGTCCGACCTCATCGCCCGGCACGAACGACCTGTTTCGAGTGGTGCATAAGTCCATCATCCAATTTCAAGGCAGTATATTCAACGAGTGGGGGCAATTGCTCTACCGCTGGGACGACCCGAACGGAGGATGGGATGGCACCTACAACGGACGTTATGTGGAAGGGGGCGTTTACTACTACGTCATCCAAGCCCGAGGTGCAGACGGACAGCAATACAACTTGAAAGGGCATATCAACATTTTGCAAACGGACAACCAAGGCACTACGCCTACCCCCTGACCACTCTCTTCGGCTTAAGGGAAACGACGTGCAGACGAGCCACCCGAACGGAGCCGATACCAAGGAGGGAGTAGAAACACAAACGGAGTTTATTTTTCAGACGACTTAGGCGAGCGATACTCATCAGGGTGTCGCTCGCTTTGCGTAGGGAATGCACCGACCGAAGCCTACGCCATGTGCCGAATGTGCACAGCGAACGAAAATGCCCAACGTACAAAGTGCGCCATCCTCTTGCGTCTGGCGTGCCGAATAGGCACAGCGAACGCAAATGCCCAATGTACAAAGTGCGCCAACCCCTTATGTGTGGCGTGCCGAATGTGTACCGACAAATAAGGTATTAAATAGGTGAAGCGAGCTGTCGCTCAACGCATAGGTTGAATCGTGTGTACACTCTCCCCTCCTCTTGCCATGCATCCAAACGCTACGCCCCTCGCATTCCCATTCTCTCGAACAGACATACGAATGCTGCACTCTTCGCATTCCCCATCCTCCCGAACAGACGTACGAACGCTGCGCCCCTCGCATTCCCATTCTCTCGAACTGACATCCGAACGCTGCGCCCCTCGCATCTCCATCCTCCCAAACAGACATCCAAACGCTGCGCCCCTCGCATTCCCATTCTCTCGAATGCACGTACGAAAGTTCTACCACACGTGTCTCAATCTTCCCGATGATACGTCTAAAAACCACGCCACACGCATCCAATTCTTTATATCATTACTTGGTCAGTAGCGTTCAAGTCTTGGTCGGTAGTATTCAAGACTTGGTCGGTAGCGTTCAAGACTTGGTCAATAAAAATATACGCCTATTGAGCAATTATTTCACGCCTATTTCGTAACTTTGCTTCGCAGGTCGTGCAACTATTCCACACGTGGAGCGGAGGGAGGTCAGCACGTTGTTTGAGCCGCACTTTTCGTCATCGACTCACCCCAGCGGCACGCACTTCCCCACGGACTGCGTAGGAAGAGCGAAAGCATCCATCGGCATAGGGGTCGCCCCAACGGCACGCACTTCCCCACGGACTGCGTAAGAAGAGCGAAAGCATCCATCGGCGTAGAGGTCGCCCCAACGGCATGCACTTCCCCACGAGCTGCGTAGGAAGAGTAAAGGTATCCATCGGCGTAGAGGTCACCCCAACGGCACGCACTTTCCACGGGCTGCGTAGGAGGAGCAAAGGCATTCATCGGCGTAGAGGTCGCCCCAACGGCACGCACTTCCCCACGGACTGCGTAGGAAGAGCGAAAGCATCCATCGGCGTAGGGATCGCCCCAACGGCACGCACTTTCCACGGGCTGCGTAGGAGGAGTAAAGGTATCCATCGGCGTAGAGGTCGCCCCAGCGGCACGCACTTCCCCACGGACTGCATAGGAAGAGCAAAGGCATTCATCGGCATAGAGGTCGCCCCAACGGCACGCACTTCCCCACGGACTGCATAGGAAGAGCAAAGGCATTCATCGGCATAGAGGTCGCCCCAACGGCACGCACTTCATGGCGGCTCCCCTCTTCCGTCAAAATGGGGCAACGACCCCAAAATGAGATTAGAACTAATTCAGAACAAAAGATGGCTAAGTACATAATGCAGGAAGTGCCTCGGCAACTCCGACGTGGCAAACGCACCACCTATCCCCGTTTGGTGCTTGAAAAGCAAATCACCCTCCGGCAACTGGCTCATCAGATAGCCGAAACGCACACTTTCAGCGTGGGCGAAATCGAGGGGGTGCTCGATGCCGTGGCTCGTCTCTCTGCCCGCTACCTGGGTGACGGATATTCGGTGAAATTGGACGGAATAGGCACTTGGGTCGCCTCACTCGGACTCAAAGAGGGAACGGAACCCGAAGAAGAGGGCGGAACGAAACGCAATGCAGCAAGCATCGAGATAAAAAGCATTCACTTTCGAGCCGATAAAGCATTCATCGCCCAAGCGCAGAAAGGCGCATCCTTCGAGCGTGCTCGGCGCAGGCAATACGTGTCGCCTCATCAGGGAATAGAGGAACGAACAAGCCTTCTACTTGCGCATCTGCGTCGCTTCAACCATATAAAAATCGGAGAATATGCCCAATTGACAGGGTTATCCCGTTCCTCTGCGTCGCGCGAACTGCGCCAACTCTTGGCAAAGGGGATAGTCGCATTGCAGGGCTACGGTGCGCATGCCTGCTACCATCTGCCCGAGGAAAAAGCCGGGGAGTAATGCCTCTTTTTCGCCGTCGCTTCGGAGTGCGCCCCACTCTGCACGTGTTCGGTAGCTATTCTTTATGTATTTTTGTGCGCATAAAATCATCAATAAATCAACTATAATGTACAGATCAGTAACCTGCGGAGCACTCCGTAAAGAAGATATTGGCAAGGAAGTAACCCTTGCCGGATGGGTGGCAAAGGTGCGTCGAATGGGCGCAATGACCTTTGTCGATTTGCGTGATCGCTACGGCATCACTCAGCTGGTGTTCACCTCCGAACGCCCCAACCTCAACGCCCTCGTGGACCGATTGGGCAGAGAATGTGTGCTGCAAGCCACCGGATGCGTCTGCGAACGCTCCGCCAAGAACCCACGCATCCCCACAGGCGATATTGAGATCGAGGTTACCGACTGTCGTCTGCTCAACTCATCGGAAACGCCGCCTTTCACCATCGAAGAGGTATCGGACGGAGGCGACGAACTGCGCATGAAGTATCGCTACCTCGACCTGCGCCGCGAACCGGTGAAAAGAAACATCGAGTTGCGCCACCGTATGGCACTCATCACACGTAACTACTTAGACAGTAAAGGGTTCTTGGAGATCGAGACCCCCATGCTCATCAAGTCCACCCCCGAGGGAGCGCGCGACTTCGTGGTGCCTTCACGGATGAACCAAGGCGAGTTTTACGCATTGCCCCAGTCGCCCCAAACTTTCAAACAACTCTTGATGGTGGCAGGGATGGATCGCTACTTCCAAATAGTGAAGTGCTTCCGAGACGAAGATTTGCGTGCCGACAGACAGCCCGAATTTACACAAATCGACTGTGAGATGAGCTTCGTCGAGCAGGAAGACGTGCTGCAAACATTTGAAGGGCTTGCCGTGGAGTTATTCGACCAAATACGCAACGTGCAGGTGCCTACCCCGTTCCGCAGGATGAGTTGGCACGAAGCCATGAGCAAATATGGATGCGACAAACCCGACTTGCGCTTCGGCATGGAGATCAACGAGATCACGGAGCTATGCCAGGGAAAAGGTATGTCGCTAATGGACGATGCGCCCTATGTGGGAGCCATCGCCGTGCCGCAAGCTGCGGAATATACACGCAAACAAATCGACCAACTGACCGACTTCGTGAAGCGTCCGCAAGTGGGAGCCAAAGGATTGGTATGGATCAAATATGCCGCCGATGGCTCTTTCAAGAGCAGTATAGATAAGTTTTTCTCGCCCGAAGCATTGCAAGCCATTGCGCAACAAATGGGAGCGCAAGCCGGAGACCTCATCCTCGTATTGATGGGCGAACGCTCCGCAACGCAAAAGCAACTCGGCACGCTGCGCCTCCACTTGGGCGATGAATTGCAGTTGCGCGACCCCAATCGATTTGAATGCTTGTGGGTAGTGGACTTCCCCCTATTGGAGTGGGATGACGAGACGCAACGTTTCTATGCCATGCACCACCCCTTCACCTCGCCCAAACCCGAAGACGTGGCTCTGCTCGACACGGACCCCAAAGCCGTGCGTGCCAATGCTTACGACTTGGTCATCAACGGTGTGGAAGTGGGCGGAGGCTCCATTCGTATCCACGATGCACAGCTTCAACAAAAGATGTTCGAGGTGCTCGGGTTCACCCCCGAGAAGGCAGAGGAGCAGTTCGGCTTCCTTATGAATGCTTTCAAATACGGTGCTCCCCCTCACGGCGGCGTGGCTTTCGGATTGGATCGTTGGGTCGCCATCATGGCAGGTTTAGACTCCATTCGGGACTGCATTGCGTTCCCCAAAAACAATGCGGGACGTGATGTAATGATCGATGCACCCGCACGGATCGACCAAGAACAATTGGACGAATTGAGCCTCCTCATCAAGCCCATTCAATAACATACGTCCGTTGCTCCATGCCGCTACACAGTGATATAGTTGCCTCAATAGAAGCCTCTGCCCCCCTTTCTTTGCAAGAGAAGTGGGACAACAGCGGATGGCAAGTGGGAGACCCTCGGCAAGAGTGTCGGGGTGCATTGCTTGCCGTGGAAGCCACAGAGCATACGGTGCGTGAAGCCATCGACTGCGGGGCTAATCTGCTCATAACGCATCATCCATTGCTGTTTCATCCGTTGAAAAGGCTTTCCACACACTCCTATCAAGAGCGTGCGGCAGCCTTGGCAATCAAACATGATATTGCCATTTACGCAGCTCATACCAATGCAGATAACGCATCGAACGGGATCAACAAGCATCTTGCGGAGCGTCTCGGGTTGAGGAATACGCGAGCCTTGGCACCCCTGTCGGGGCAACTGTATAAGTTGGTAGTCATGCTACCGCCGGAAGCCTTGGAACAAGTGGAGTGTGCGCTTGCCGCAGCCGGAGCGGGTAAGCTCGGGGCTTATGACCATTGTTCGTTTCGTTCCGAGGGCATCGGCAGTTTTCGTCCCTTGGAAGGCGCACATCCCTACTCGGGTTCTGTGGGCGTTATCCATCGTACGGAAGAGTATGCCCTCCAAGTACTCGTGGCACAAGAGCACCTCTCTGCCACACTCGCTGCGTTGCGGAAAGCACATCCCTACGAAGAGCCGGCTTTTGACCTCATTCCGTTGGCAAATAAGAACCCGCAGGTCGGTACGGGCATAATGGGAGAACTCCCCCGCCCCATGAGCGAACAAGAGTTGCTCGCCTTGCTGCAAAGCTGGGAAGATGTACGGAGGGTCGCCCACTCGCAGCCTACCGGCAACCCCATTCGCACTGTGGCTCTATGCGGTGGAAGTGGCGGAAGTTTTCTCTCCACTGCCCTATCTGTCGGAGCTGATGCCTACATAACGGGTGAGGCGAAATACAACGACTTCCTCGACGCACAGGGCAACCTCCTACTGGCGACCATCGGACACTTTGAGAGCGAATCCGTATTTTGTTCTCTATGTCAGGAACTCATATCGGCGAATTTTCCTAACTTTGCAGTCCAAAGAGCAAAGAGTGATTTTAATCCGGTTAATTACTTATAACCATTTAGATATGCCTAATAAACAGACGACACCTCAAAACGAAGAGCAACAGATTGCCGAAAGACTCAAAGCAGTGGCACGTTTACAAATGGCCCTCTCGCGCATCGATAAGATCGAAACGCTTCGCGGCGAACTCCCCATCGAGGTACAACACATAGAAGATGAGCTGGTAGGTATTCAGACCAAACTTGAAAACTACACAGCTTCTGCAAAGAACTTGACCCAATCCGTGACAGCGGAGAAGAGTAAAATAGCTCAATCAAAAGAACTCCTTGAGAAGTATCGTGCACAATTGGATCGCGTGCGCAACAACAGAGAGTACGACAACCTATCAAAGGAAATAGAGTTCCAAGAGTTGGAGGTAGAGTTTTCAGAGAAAAAGATACGTGAGTACACAGCAGAGTTGCAGACGCGCAAAGCCGATATTGCAGCTATGAAAGACTTGCACGATTTGCGCTCCGAAGACTTAAAGGCAAAGAAAGCAGAGCTTGATGATATTATCAAGGAAACGCACGAAGAGGAAGAAAAACTCCGTGCCCAGGCAGAAGAGTTTGAGCAAGCAATCGATGACCCTCGCTTAGTGGCAGGCTTCAAGAGAATACGCAGCGGAGCCCGAAACGGACTTGCCGTGGTACCCATCGATCGAGATGCTTGCGGTGGTTGCTTCAATCGCATTCCTCCTCAGCACCAATTGGAGATTAAGCTCTGCAAGAAAATCACCATTTGCGAGTATTGCGGACGTATCATCATTGATCCGGAGCTAATGGCAAGCGCTCAGTAAAGGCATAGTTATTGATTTTTTATTTTATGGAAATTCTTTGTATGCTGAGGCGACTCAACTGCAAAGAATTTCTCGTTTTATCCTCTATTCCACCCCATAAAGATGGCAAGAAGAGTACCCTCGTCCATTTATCGTCATCCTCTTATTACACAATTAAGGAGGACTATTAATCGGCATTCGTTACTCTTATCCAAGCAAAAAGTACTCGTCGGTTTAAGTGGCGGTGCCGATTCTGTTGCATTGCTACTTGCCTTGTCAAAGCTCGGATATGAGTGTATTGCATTGCACTGCAACTTTCATCTGAGAGGAGAGGAAAGCAACGAAGACCAATCTTTTTGTCAAGACCTCTGCCAACGCCATGCAATCCCTCTGCTGTTGTACAGCTTTCGAACAGAAGAATATGCCCAAGAGCAAAAGATTTCCATCGAGATGGCTGCTCGCAACCTTCGCTACTCCGCTTTTCAAGAAGCGGCAGAGATACACTCGGTGCCCTCTGTTGCGGTAGCCCATCATCTGAAAGACAATGTAGAAACTCTTTTGGGCAACGTTGCTCTGGGTACGGGAATAAAAGGATTGAAGGGCATGCCTATCCGAAGAGAAAACATTGTACGTCCTCTCTTGGAAACAGATCCAAAAGAGATATACAGTTTTCTTCGTTTGCTACAAGAGGACTATCGGACAGACTGTACCAATCGAGACACAACCATTCGACGCAATTATATTCGTCACAGTATCATTCCTCCATTTGAGCATCTCAACCCGAACTTTTTGGCAACTGCTCATAGACTGATAGAGCACCTTCGAGAAGCAGAATACCTCTATGCCCGAGGGTACGAAATGGTATTACAAGCAGCACGTTTATCCGACCATCATTCTCCCACGGAGGAGTATCTACTGTCCCCTATTGTATCGTCTCAAGCCTCGTTGTCCATTCTGCATGGATTGTTGGCAGACAAAGGTTTTTGCCGTAATGAATTGGAGAAGTTTGCACTCCATCTTTCAGACCAAGAACCGGCAACAATCCATTCTTCCACCCATCAGGTTACTCGAGCTTTTGGCAAGTTAATCATCAGTCCGAAAGCTGCACTCGTAACGCCTCCTCCTTCGTTATTTTTAGAACTGACACAACATAATGGAGAGATTGATACCCCCTATGGTAACATTCGTTACTCTTTCGATGATGAAGTAAGCATAAAAAAGGGTGGGAATATCATTCAAATAGATGTAACTGACTATCTATCACCTCCTCAAACTCCTTTGCTCTTGGAGCTCGCTCTACCCGATTTGAAAGAAACCATCGTTCCTTTGGGTCTAAAAGGGAAAAAGGAAATCAGGAAAATCCTTCGAGAAAAACAACTGTCAGACTCGGAAAAAAGGCTTGTTCCTCTACTAAAAATTGGGGATATTCCCCTATGGTTAATGCCCTACACGCGCACAGAAGCTTTACTCATAAATAACTCTACCACACAGGTTTTAACCATTGAATTTTCGCCCAATACCACTCTTCTTTCGTCAAAAGGAGAAGGCTACAACAATAAAAACGCTAACTTTGAATAGCAAAGAACATCTGAGTAGTATGAATATAAACGCAAAAACAAGGAAGATTTTTACCATCATGGGAGCTGTTTTTTGCAGCCTGTCGCTGACCATGTTTTCTTGCCAAAAAGGAAAGAATTCATTCACTATGGCAAGCGGTAGTCCGGGAGATATGCTCTTGGTCATGGATGATGATATGCTCCGCTCTTCTTCGGGTGATACAATAAAAGATATGCTTCAAGCGGAGGTTACAGCCCTGCCTCAGGTAGAGCCTTGGATGAAGGTGCAAACCGTATCTACCGATAATTTTGAAGGTTTTCTTCGCAATACGCGCAACATTGTTATTGTACAAAACAATGGCAACATCTACTCGCACAATGCCGTCAAATACACCTATGACGAATGGGCTAAGGGGCAATTGCTTGTTATCCTACAAACACCCTCAGAAGATTCTCTCAAAGCATTGGCAAATGACAAGGGCGAGATGATACGCAATCTGCTTCTCCGTCACGAACTGTATCGTTATGCGGAGCTCTGGAAAGAGTCTTTTAGTACAAAAGCAAACAGCTACAGCCAAGCACTTTTTGGGTACAGCATCAATCTCCCCGAAGATTTTCAATCCTACAAAAAAGGGAAAAACTTCCTCTGGGTTTCCAACAATGCCTACTCCAAACGTATGGATGTAGTCATATACAAACAGCTTCATCCTGATATGAACTTGTCAAAAGAAAAACTACTTCAAATGCGAGATAGTATATTGGGCAAAAACATACCGGGGGCTACGCCCGACAGTTATATGACAACAACCCCGGGCAGTACATCCCACAGATACATAAAAATGCCCGATGGAACAATTATCAACGAATTAAAGGGGCTTTGGGAAACAAGCGGATCGTCTGCCATGGCAGGACCTTTTGTCGCTCATGCATTTGTTGTTCCCCAAGAGAATGCCTTGTATTACGTTGAAGGATTTGTTTATCATCCCAACGAAAACAAAAGGGAACTTATACGCCGTCTGCAAGCAGCTCTATTCTCTTTCCGCCCCAAAGGGCAACAAGAGTTCGATATAGAACCTATTAAACAACTATGGTGGTCTGAAGAACGCTAAACACAACTAACGATAATGGAAAAAAAAGCATATAAACCACGCATTGGTATTACTCACGGGGATATCAATGGTATCAACTACGAACTACTGCTACGTATCTTTGCCAATAATGATGTTTGCGAGTTCTATACACCCATTATATATGGCTCGCCCAAAGTAGCGAGTTATTGGCGCAAAGTTTTGAAGTACGAAACGACGCCCTGGAATAGAATAAATCACCCCGATGAAGCTGTCGAAGGAGAGGTAAACATCCTTTCTTGCACTTCCGATGAAATAAAAGTAGAGATGGGCACCCCCACGGAAACGGCGGGGATTGCTGCCTATCAGGCATTGGACTTGGCCACACAACATGCTTTGGAAAAGAAAATAGATGCCCTGGTAACTGCGCCGATAAACAAAGCGGTCATGCCTCAAGACCTATTCCCCTACAAGGGACATACCGATTTCTTAGGTACTCGTTGTTCGCTGTCTGAGGGAAAACAACCCCTTATGATCTTAATGAAAGATGATATTAAGGTAGCCTTAGCAACAACACATCTTTCTATCCGAGAGGTTGCCGACAGCATAACTCCCGACTTAATAATTTCCAAACTCAAAGACATTGAGCAGTCTTTGCAAAGAGATTTTGATATATCCAAGCCTCGCATCGCCGTATTAGGCTTGAACCCACACTGCGGAGATAAAGGCTTAATGGGAAGAGAAGAAGAGGAAATAATCGCCCCCACCATAAAAAAGGCCTTGGAAGAAGAGGGGCTTTTGGCTTTTGGACCCTTTGCAGCCGATGGTTTTTGGGGCTCTGCCGAACTTACCAAATACGATGCTATTCTTTCCCTATATCACGATCAAGGATTGGCACCCTTTAAGGCCCTGTTTATGGATGAAGGAGTAAACTTCTCTGCCGGACTACCGATAGTGCGTACCTCTCCGGATCATGGAACAGGGTTTGACATTGCCGGAGAAGGAAAAGCATCCGAAGAATCGTTGCGCCAAGCTATCTATGCGGCAGTGGATATCCTTCGCAACCGCCAACGCTACGACTATGCTCGCCGTAATCCCTTACGCAAAATCTATTCGGAGCGAGGACATGACAATGATACATTAGAACCCATAGAGGCACAAGATTAAAGGTCCAAATAGCTCCATGCCTTCTTCCAAGAAGCACCCATCCTTGAATGTATATACAGCCTCTGCAGGGGCTGGAAAGACCTATACACTCACTAAGGAGTACCTTACCTTGGCACTCGTTGCCCCTGAAGAAGAGTTCAAGCATATTATTGCTATGACCTTCACCAATAAGGCAACGAACGAAATGAAGGAACGCATTATAGAAGCCCTCTATAAACTCTGCTTCAGCGATGAAGAACAAGCTCTATTAAGGGAACTTTGTGAAGGGTTATCTCTATCTGAGGAGGAAATCAAGCGTAAGTCTTGGCAAATGTTGCTTGCTGTGCTGGGCGATTATTCTGCCTTTAAGGTGAAAACAATCGACTCATTCTTCCAAGAAGTAATCCGAACCTTCGCCTATGAACTAAAATATGCAGGCAACTATAAGATAGAGATGGATGCCGAACTTTGGCTCTATCAATCGATCCTCTTGTTGCTGCATAGCCTCCATGCCTCTGAATATACAGACTTAAGAAACTGGATTGCAGACCTTTCAGAAGAGAGCATTGACGAAGGACAGGGACACGATCTAACCAAAACCTTGATGCGCTTGGGAAGAGAGCTGTTCAAAGAGGTTCCTCTAAGAGCCATAAATGGGGGGCAACTTCCATCGAAAGAAACTATTGGAAAAGCGCGTCAAGCACTAATTCTTTTCCTAAGTCAATGCGATCAAGAACGCTTGCATATTGCCCATAAAGCGATCGCAGCGATGGAAAAAGAAGGTTTAGAGCCCACTTCATTCAAAGGCAAAGGACGTTCTCCACTCTCGGTATACACAAAAATAGTACTCCATCCTACAGAGATACCTACTTTGAGCGATTCTTTTCTCAAATTGGATACCTCCACGGATTATAGCGAGTATATCACCGATGCCATTCGTAAAAAAGACCCTCTTTTTGCCTCCTATGTACGGGTAATTGAAGGTGAGCTCAAAGGGTGTAATCAAGCCTTGATACGCTTGCATGTACAGCAAAGGACAGCCAGCATTATTCTCAAGCATTTGTCCAAAATGGGCACACTTAGTGACATCAACAGCGCAATGTATCAGATGGGACAAGAGCAAAACACCATGCTTTTGGGTAGTTCTCAACACTTCATCCATAGCATTATAGAAGGGGCTCCGACTCCTTTTATATACGAACGGTTGGGAAGCATACTCCATCACCTTATGCTGGATGAATTTCAAGATACAGCCCGATTGCAGTATGAAAATCTGCGCCCACTATTGGAAGATACCCTTTCTTCCGGATATGGTAATCTTATAGTAGGCGATATTAAGCAGAGCATTTATAAGTTTCGTAACTGTGACCGCTCCATTTTGGGAGAGGATATAAAAAGAGATTTTTCAGATTTCTTCAAACACAACATTCTGGAGTATAACTGGCGCAGCTGTCCTGAAATTGTTGCGTTTAACAACAAACTATTTGAACTATTACCACAGAAAGTAGCTGCTTTTTTGCGCTCAAAAGTGGAACGATGTCAGTTAATTTTTGAACGAGCAAGCTTTCCTCATTACGCTCCATCGAGTCATATTACACAAGAGATTGAGAAGTGCTATGCAGAGGTACAGCAGTTGGTTCCCGAAAAAAATCAACAGAAACAAGGAGGTATCGAGATATATTTCTACGCTCCTGGCGAAGAGTCTCCCACCCGAAATTGTAATGGAAAAAGCATTCCGGAGGTACTTCTCTCTCTCATTGAGGAAAAAGGATATGCCCCACAAGATATTGCCATACTTGCCAGCAAAAATGAAGAGATTGCCGAAGTGGCAGAGTGCTTGTTGGCATATGTTAATCGTTTCTCGGAGAAAGCAGACAAACTGAGATTCATTTCTGCGAAAGCCTTATTTACCATCAACTCTTCTCTTGTTCGGTTGATTGTAAACATTCTTCGATCGCTTTCTCAACCCAAAGACTTACACCAATATAAACTCTCCGAACAACACTTTTGCTCTCTCTACACACAATACTCAGACGTAGTACCATCTGAAACATTTCGATCAATGATGGAACAAATGGAAGGGCAATTACCCTATCTGTCTCTATACGATTTAGTAGTGCACTGTATTGGAGCCTTAGAGCCTTTGCGTACACCGCGTGAAGAGCCCTATATCACGCATTTTATGGACTTGGTCTATACCTTCCACTGTGAACAACCTTCGGATTTACTCGGATTTCTCACATGGTGGGATACCAAAGGGTACAAGAGTCAACTACCGGCAGAAGAAGATGCTTTGGCAATAACGCTATTGACCATTCATCAATCAAAAGGATTAGGGTTTCCCATTGTTCTTCTTCCCTATCCTACGTGGTCTCTTTCCGGAACACGTAGTGCTTTTTCTTTCATTTGGACAGAACTCCCGCAAGAGGTACAATCCCTTTTAGGCACAGAGTTACCTCTCGTTGCTCTGGAGAAAAGTGCCAAACAGTTGACCGAAAGTTTTTTTGCGCAGAACTATTTTAATGAATTGACTGATGAGATCATTGATCGCCTTAATCTCTTCTATGTGGCAATGACTCGAGCTAAAAAAGGACTTGTACTGTGGCTACCCGAAAATAAGGATGAAAAAGACAACGAGAGTGACTCTTTGGACATTTTGATCAATCAGCTATTAGCTCAATATCCCGATCTCAAAACACTTCTGTCCCCCATTCCAGCACAAGGAGAACAAATAAATCTTGTTCACAAGCCCGTTATACAGTATCCAGACAGAGAGACAAAAGTCTGTGAAAGCAACAATTTAGCAATTCAACTAAAAGCTAAAAAAGCGTTCAAGGAATCGGAAGCAGTACAATACGGTGCCACTATGCACAATATATTGAGTGCAATACGTACACCCAACGACATCGAAAAGGCTGTAAAATCAGCTATTGTGGCGGGGAAGTTATCTCAAGAGGAAGCACAAAAAGTGCAAGAGCGGCTTCGGAAGGAGTTAGCCCATTCGGAAATTGCTCAATGGTTTTCAGAGCACAACATTGTCCTTAATGAACAAGAGATATTACTTCCTCAAAAGGTCGATTTTTATCGTCCTGATCGTGTAATACTCTTACCTGATGGCTCACTCACTGTGATTGACTATAAGTTTGGTGAGGAGCATGCCAAATATCACAAACAAGTAACACATTATATTTCGCTCTTGGAGAAAATAGGCTACAATAGGGTGTCAGGCTACTTGTGGTACTTTTCCGAAGAGGGCTCCTATTGGAAAGTTGTCTCCTCTTCTACAGATTGACTTTTCTGTCGTAACTGTACAAAACATCTGTACGAATTACTCGGCAATAGTCGAAGCATTTGGGATAAGAACTGTTACCAAATAAAAATATGGCTTACGGTAAATACTGATAGCAATGATGAATTGAGAACGGCTTACAAACAACATCCTGCTGTGCAAAGGTGTGGGACATAGCTGTAACTATGAATCGCAAGGAGAGGAGTATAAACACATGGAATTCCACTCCTCCAACTCGTATGACAAGAATTTTCAAAAAGCTGCTAAACAAGCTGATCATATAGTCTTTGTAATAAAAGAAGAATTTCAAAAAGGAGATTTGACAAGAGCCTTAAAATCCCGTTTTAGAAGGTATAGCAACTTGCAAACATTCCGCTTAATACGAGATTACAAAGAGGATATCGAGCTAAGTAGAAAAGAAATCTTAGAAGAAAACATCGAGTTATAAAATACAACCGCCAAACTCTCTAAAAGAAAGTTTGGCGGAGGAGTGGCGCGCCGAGATAACCCCGACTCACCGATATGGTATTGCAAATGTACAACTAATTATCTAATAAACAATCGGATGAGCCATTTAACCGATGCGAAAATGGTACGATACTAAAGAAGCCTACTGGAAAGCTCTTGCCCCTACTAAGAAGAACAATTTTACTATTCGCATCCCTAAACGACAGTTCGTGGGAGTAACCTCACAAACACAACAAAAATGGGAAAAGGCTCTTGAGTTAAGATGCAGAGCTATCAACCCAATCAAGATCATAAAAGATAACATCAAAGAATAAAAAAATCCCGATACTTAAAGGCAAGTATCGGGATTTCTATTTTTAATCTTGCAGGTCAGAACTCGAAGCCTATTCCAGCAGTGATAGAGTATCGCGATGCTGTCAATGTTACATTCACAGGCATTATCCACATAAAATTGTAAATAAGATTGACTCCATAATCAATCCCTCTCACAGTCTTTTCTGGAATAAATTTGTTCCGGATACCATCAGAATAACTCCAATCATAGCCATCAGTTATTCCTGTTTCTACTTCAGCAAAGCCCAAAATAGGAACGCATCTAAAATGCTGAGAAAAGGGAAGTTGGTAACCCCAATGCATAGCGAAGCCCCTGCCGTCTTTCCACTGGGCTACTCGTACATTTTGCAAATGTTTTGTTGGACTGAGCATAAAATCAAAGTAAAATCCATGGTATAAGGCAGAGAAACCCACACAAGAATTGGGCATAAAGTCAAAAACACCCAATACCCCAATTTTACAATCAAAAGCAACTCTCGAATTTACCTCCTCCATCGTATCTTCATCAAAAATCTGCCCAGAGGATACTTGTATCATACCCAATAGGGCGACTAAAACGGCTACTATTTTTTTCATTCTCTACAAACGTAACTACTTAATCTTCACATCGCTCACAAAGCGATATAGCAACTTTAGGACATTCCCAATACCACAACAAAGTTACAATGTCCCCCATTGCTCATCTCTAGAGTTTTGAGGGTAATTTGTGTAGCAACTTTATTAACTACATGTGCTTGGTAAAAGGATATAATCTTTTATCTCTCTGTACCTTCTTTAGATACGCCCCAATTTTTTTCTGTGTCATGTTTTCTTTAAGCATTTATGACCAATATCTCTCTGTCTCTCCACGAAAAGTGGCACAAATAGGATACGGATATACTACTAAAATCGATAGAAAACGAAGAAGCACAAGATACTTTCAAAAACAAAAAAAATAGCAGTAAGTATTATCCTACTGCTATTTACTATTTGTTTGATGCTCGTTTGTGAGCGACGTTACTTCACTACTGCAAAGGTAGCCCCTTCTTGTTACGCTTTTGTTACTAAATCTTTACTATTGAGTTGAATTGTCTACTTTTTTAGCATCATTAAAAAGAGCGAAGAGTGTCTATACCCTTCGCTCTCT
>JBGZIN010000004.1:0-41540 GCA_041848345.1 Porphyromonas sp. | reverse complement strand
CTTTACATCAATAGTATCGTGGGTGGCTCAATTGATGCTCGCTTTATGCCGGCTATATTGAAAGGTATTATGGCTCGTATGGAGCGAGGTCCCCTTACAGGTTCCTATGCCCGAGATGTGTGCGTTATTGTCTATGATGGTAAGATGCACCCGGTAGATAGTAATGAAATATCTTTCATGTTGGCAGGGCGTAATGCTTTTAGTACGGCATTCAAAGAGGCTTCGCCCAAGATTTTGGAGCCCGTTTATGACGTGGAGGTGGCTGTGCCTGCCGATTATATTGGTGATGTGATGAGTGATCTTCAAGGACGAAGAGGCGTTATCATGGGTATGAATAGCAAGAAGGGGTATGAGCAGTTGTTGGCAAAAGTGCCTTTGAAGGAGTTGATGAGCTATTCTACGGCACTCAGTTCCATAACGGGTGGACGTGCCTCGTTCACTATGCGCTTCGCTTCTTATGAATTGGTTCCGATGGAGGTGCAAGAAAAACTGCTTAAGGCATATGCAGAGCAGGAAGAAGCTGAAGAATAATTGCCGATCTCTTTTTTAATAAAGATAAAAAGTGTAGCCCTCTCTTTTGCTTTTAATGGCAGAGAGAGGGTTCTTTCATTTTAGGGTTCTGTCCAAATCCTCTTCTTGCGTTTTACTGTATAAAAAGGGAGATTGATCTCTTTTTGGAGTGTTTTTTTTCTGTGTTGTTGTGTCGTTTTTTTATACTTGAATCAATTCGTGGCTTTCTTGCCGGATTCCACCTAATAGTAGGTTTTGAAGGCGTTTGAAGGAGCTTGAAAGCCTCTGTTTAAGGTAATAATTGTGAAAAAGCCACTTTTTATGCGTTTATAGTGTGTGTAATTGCGGAAATAGTTTATCTTCGCATCATGCATTTTACCCAGTCCTATTATTGTTCACAAAAAGGGGTAGAATGCAAACAGAGAAGACTTAGATATTTTGGAGTTGCATGAAAGCAAAGAAAACGACTCAGGAAACAGTTCACCTTGATGTGGAGGAGGATCTGCTTTTTGCCGATCATCCCATGGCACATACAGATCATATTATGCAGGCAATTGAGGGAAAACCTCATTTGGTACATTTGTCGGAAGGACAGGAGCGGAAGATTTCTACGGAAGATTGTTACGCCTTTTTGATCCCTATCGAGGGAGAATTGGTATTGGAAGAACCACCTTATGAAGAGCATGCCCCATCTTCGCAAGAAATATTTTTACTGAACTACTATACGGAAATGACTGTCAAACCTTTGGGCAAAGAAGCTCGTTTTTTGCTTCTCTCTTTCCATCCAAGCATTCAACTTTGCGTGGGGATCTGTCCGAAGATAAAGGGCGGTTGTGCACCGAATAAAAAAGAGGATGAGGAGGAGGATGTCCCCATGCGCTCGGAAGTGAAACGTTTGGGGATCAAACCGGCTGTGCGTAGTTGGGCAGAATTGGTGGCTTTTTACATGGTGGAGGGGCATTCCGGTCTTCCCGTGTATGAGTATAAGCTCCGAGAATTGTTCCATATATTCCGTCGCTTTTATGGGCATGATGAGTTGGGTTTGTTTTTGGCTTCTTTTCATTGCAAACACCATGGCTTTAGGGCTTTTGTATATAATCACCACTTGGAGTGTCGTAATGTGGAAGAGCTGGCAGGTCTTTTAGAGATGTCTTTGTCTTCTTTCAAACGAGCATTCAAGGCAGAGTTTAATTGTGCTCCTTTACAATGGATGCATAAGCAGAAAGCGGCTTATATTTACAGAGATCTCCGGGAACAACGTCATTCTTTGAGTGAGTTGGCTGTAAAATACCATTTTTCGTCTGTGAGCTATCTGTGTGCTTTTTGTAAGAAAATGCTCAACGCTACCCCTATGCAAATCAGTCATCAATCGGATAGAGAGGCAGAGGAGTAAAGAAATAGATGATTTTTCGATCCTTTGGCAATAGTGCTTTATAGCTTATTTATCAGAGAGTTGTGGAGTTTGAAAAACTTTTTTCTTGATTTTTCTTGCAAAAGGGCTTGCAGTTTTCAAATAAAGTAGTACCTTTGCAACGCTTTCAGGAACAACAAGGTCTGTTAAAGGGGCGCTTTTAAGAGGATTGTGATAAGGTTTCCGAGGAAAGGATTTTGTTGGTGCGGTAGTTCAGTTGGTTAGAATACCTGCCTGTCACGCAGGGGGTCGCGGGTTCGAGTCCCGTCCGCACCGCTCTTGTAAGAGAGCAAGTTTTAGGACAAAGCGGAGGCTCTGTCCTTTCTTATATCATAAGGAGAAAAGGGAATCGACCGAAACCGCAGAGAGGATTGTGGTGAGAAAGTCGCCCAAGTGGCGGAATTGGTAGACGCGCTCGTTTCAGGTGCGAGTGTTTCACGACGTGCAGGTTCGATTCCTGTCTTGGGCACTTTTGAGAGGTTGTTTCTCAGGGTGCTAACGTTATTTGTTAGAGATGCCTTTAATTGCGCGAGTGGTGGAATTGGTAGACACGCTACTTTGAGGGGGTAGTGCCGGTATAGGTGTATGAGTTCAAATCTCATCTCGCGTACAGAAAATGCTTGTTTTTGTTTTTTTTACTCAGCCCTTGGGCTGAGTTTTTTTATTGTTCAAATAATACTCCTTCACCGCTTTCTTTCTTGATCCATGAAGAAAAATAGAGTCCCTTGTCTATTCCATGTTCAGAAGAATGCCAACCTCTGTTATAGAGGTAAATCAGTTTTTTATTACCTTAGTGGTCAATTTGTAGGGTATCCATCGATTGTAAGGAGCTCTATGATAAATTAGGATATATAGTTACAAGACCAAGCAAAACAAAGCGCAGAAATAATAAATTATGAGCTTGATAAATGCAACCATTACAGCAGTAGGGGCCTACCTTCCGGAGGATAAGCTGACTAATGCAGATTTAGAAAAAATCGTAGATACCTCCGATGAGTGGATCATGACACGCGTTGGAATTAAAGAGCGTCGTATTTTGAAACAACCCAATTTGGGAGCCTCTTACCTTGCCATTCAGGCAGTGCGAGGAATGTTTGAACGAAACAATATCGACCCCCTTACAATCGATGCTGTTATTCTTGCAACCAATACGGCAGACTATCACTTCCCATCAACTTCTTCGATTGTCGCATTTGAAACAGGGTGTAGCAACGCTTTTACCTTTGATATCAATTCTGCATGCCCCAGTTGGCTGTATGCATTGGAGACTGCCAGTAACTATATTCGCACCGGTAGGTACAAGAAAATAGTTGTTGTGGCAACTGAAAAAATGTCTGCAGCCATAGACTATACGGATAGGCAAACTTGCGTACTTTTCGGAGATGGCTCCGGTTGTGCTCTGTTGGAAGCGACAGAAGAGCCCTATGGCGTGATGGACGCTTTGTTTCGTACTGATGGGGTGGGAAGGGAACATCTCATTATGAAATCGGGCGGCTCTGCCAGTCCTGCCTCGCTGGAGACAGTTCAGCGTAGAGAACATTTTGTATATCAGGAAGGTACGCATGTGTTCAAATATGCCGTTACGGGAATGGCAGAAGCTTGTCGTACCGTTATGAAACGCAATAATTTAACGCACGAAGACATTGCGTGGGTAGTGCCTCATCAAGCCAATCTTCGCATTATTGATATGGTGGGGCGTACCTTGAAAGTGCCCGAAGAAAAAGTGATGCTCAACATAGAGAAGTATGGTAACACGAGTTCAGCCACTATTCCCATCTGTTTGTGGGAGTGGGAGAGTAGGCTTCGCAAGGGAGACAACCTTATACTTACGTCATTCGGTGCGGGCTACACGTGGGGTGCCGTGTATCTGAAGTGGGGGTACGATCCTAAGTAATTTGTAAGACGAATGATCGAAGAGAAGCATTCAGAACAAGAAAAAACGCGTCCTTATCGTTCGGGTTTTGTGAATATTGTCGGCAACCCGAATGTGGGCAAATCGACCCTCCTCAACTACTTAGTTGGGGAGCGGCTTTCTATAATAACCTCTAAAGCACAGACTACAAGACATCGTATTTTGGGTATAGTCAATACGCCCGATTTGCAGATCGTTTACTCAGATACTCCGGGGGTGTTGAAGCCCGGATACAAATTGCAAGAGAAGATGCGTGCCTTCTCGGAGCAAGCTCTCACGGATGCAGATGTGTTGTTGTATGTTACAGACACTGTGGAACAAGCAACTAAGAATAGTGATTTTTTGGATGCTGTGGCCAAGATGGAATGTCCTGTTTTAGTGATAATCAACAAGATCGATTTGATAGATCAAAAGCGTTTGGAAGAGTTGGTCATGTCATGGCATGAACTGCTTCCCAAGGCTGAAATAATCCCGATCTCTGCCACAAATAGATTTAATTTGGCTCCACTGAAGCGTCGTATAGAGGAGCTTTTACCGATTTCTCCACCCTATTTTGAAAAGGATGCTTTGACAGATCGTCCCGCTCGCTTTTTTGTTTCGGAAATTATTCGAGAAAAAATCTTGCTTTACTACACAAAAGAGGTGCCTTATGCTGTGGAGGTGGTAGTGGAGGAGTTTCACGAGGAGCGCAATAGAATAGACATCCGTGCCATTATTTTGGTGGAAAGAGAAAGTCAAAAAGGTATTATCATTGGTCATAAGGGAGTTGCAATAAAAAATCTTGGAATAGCAGCCCGGAGACCTTTGGAACAGTTTTTCCAAAAGCATATTCGTCTTGAGTTGATTGTGCGTGTGGAAAAAGATTGGCGCCACAATGAGAAAGATTTGGCAAATTTTGGTTACTCTTTGGATTAGTACCTTGCATTGCCTTACTACTGCAGTGGTATTTGCTCGCAGTATTCCTTTGGAGCGAAGAGAGCTCTCACCAAGATTACACCTCTAAAGGAAAATAGATACAGATATTTTATAATTACATATGAGTAGTTTAGTAGCCATAGTAGGCCGCCCTAATGTGGGGAAGAGTACTTTGTTTAACCGACTTATAGGTAGCCGACAAGCTATTGTAACGGAGATTGCCGGTACCACACGAGATCGTCAATATGGTCATACGAGTTGGACCGGACGGGATTTTTCAATTGTAGACACCGGAGGTTGGGTTTCGGGTAGCGAGGATGTGTTCGAGGCCGAGATCAATAAGCAAGTGGAAATCGCCATTGAAGAGGCTGATGTGATCCTTTTTGTGGTAGATGTTATGAATGGTATGGTAGATTTGGATAGAGAGGTGGCAGAATTGCTGCGTAGATCCAAGAAGCCGATTCTATTGGTTGCCAATAAGGCAGATACTTTTGAAATAGGTTATCAGTCTGCAGAGTTTTATGCGCTTGGCTTAGGAGATCCGTATAGCATTTCAGCCATAAATGGTTCCGGAACGGGAGATCTTTTGGATGCAATTGTTAATGCTCTTCCCTCGGATGGTGTAACTACTGCAATGAAGGAATTGCCTCGTTTTGCCATTATCGGTCGTCCCAATGCCGGAAAATCGTCTCTTGTAAACGCTTTTATGGGAGAGGAACGCAATATTGTAACCAATCAGGCGGGAACCACTCGGGATTCCATATATAGCGAGTATAACAAATTTGGCTTGAATTTCTATTTGGTGGATACAGCAGGTATTCGCAAAAAGGGAAAAGTGCAGGAAGATTTGGAGTACTATTCAGTAATCCGATCAATCAGGGCAATTGAAAATAGCGATGTTTGTATTGCCTTGATCGATGCTACCCGAGGGATAGAGAGCCAGGATGTCAATATTCTTTCGTTGGTCATGCGTAATAGCAAAGGGTTGGTGGTTTGTGTGAATAAATGGGATTTGGTTGAGGAAAAAAGCAATCAGTCTATACGTGTTTTTGAGGAGGCTATCCGCTCTCGCTTGGCTCCTTTTTCGGATTTTCCCATTCTTTTTATCAGCGCACTTACCAAGCAACGTATCTTCAAAGTGTTGGAGATGGCAAATGCTGTCTACGAGCGCCGATCGAAACGAATTCCTACCCATGAACTCAACGAAGTCCTTCTTCCGATTATAGAGGCGACCCCTCCTCCATCGTGGAAAGGAAAGTATATCAAAATCAAGTATGTAACTCAGTTGCCTACGGCTGTTCCTTCGTTTGCGTTTTATGCTAATTTACCTCAATGGGTCAAGGACCCCTATAAACGCTTCTTGGAAAATAAGATTCGAGAAAATTGGGATTTCTCCGGTATTCCAATCAATGTATTTATTCGAGAAAAATAGAGTTGTAATGGACGCTTTGTAGAGCGTTCATTCTCTTTTGAAAAGAGAGAAGTCATGAACGTACCTTGTTGCTTTATAGTTCCTGCGGGAGGTAAAGGATTGCGTTTCGGGGGAGATTTGCCCAAACAATTTTCTCCGATTTTGGGAAAGCCCCTCATTATGTATACGCTGGAAAGAATTGCTCCATTTGCTTCCCAAATCATATTGCCCCTTCCGGCAGATTATTTAGACTATTGGAACAGGCTTTGTTTCGATTACAATTTTACGTTGCCCCATCAAGTGGTTCTTGGTGGAGCAACTCGTTTTGAATCTGTTCGCAATGCGTTGGAGCATGTACCTCGAGGAATACTTGTTGCCGTACATGATGCCGTACGACCTTTGGTCGCTCCGAGTACGATTGAACATCTTCTCGCAGTAGCTCAAAAAGAGGGTGCAGCACTTCCTTACATCCCCATGACAGACTCCATACGAAGGCTTCTTGATGGGACGTCTTCGGAATCTGTAGATAGAGTTTCTTTGGTTCGAGTACAAACACCTCAGGTATTTCGATCGGATCTTTTATTAGAGGCTTATATGGCAACAAAAGAAACGTCGTTCACCGATGATGCTTCGGTGTATGAACAGCATTTCTCCACCCCTCCGGCTTTGATAGAAGGTAATGTGGAAAATATCAAGATCACTAATCCGATGGATGCTTTGTGGTTAGAAATGTTGTTGAAGAGAGATGATGCTTCGACCTCCAATCTATATATGTAAAGAGGTATGGTTTCCGAGTATTTCGACACCCCTCTTCTTTATTTGCCCGGAATCGGTGAGAAGAAAGCACAGCTTCTTTATTCAGAGTTGGGACTACATACCTATGAGGACCTCTTATACTATTTCCCTTATCGTTACATAGATAGAACTCGTATTTACACTGTGGAAGAGCTTCGAGACGATATGCCTGAGGTTCAAATACGAGGGGTCTTAAATAGCTATGTGCGAGAGGGAGTGGGAAGAAAAGCTCGGCTAAAAGCCTACGTTACAGATAGGACGGGAACAGTAGAACTCGTCTGGTTTCGCAACACGCAGTATTTTATCAATCATTATCCGGAGGGAAAGGAATATGTTATTTTCGGGAAGTTCAAGCGTTATGGGCAAGGTTATTCCATTGTTCATCCTGAAGTAACTCCGACAGAACAGGCACACACCGTAACAGGAGGGCTTATGCCCGTGTATCACACGTCGGAGAAAATGAAAAAGTCTTATTTAGACTCTGATTTCATAAGAGTGGCACTGAAGCGTGTTTGTAGCGTGGCACATCTGTATGTTGCCGAAACACTGCTTCCTGTTATTATCGAGTATTACAAATTGCTTCCTTTGGCTCAGGCCTTGGTAGAAATTCATTTCCCGAAAGATATGTATGCGTTGAACAAAGCTAAGGAACGATTAAAGTTTGATGAGCTATTTTACCTTCAGTTGTCGTTGCAGCTTTCCAAAAGCGAGCGAAAAGCTCGTTTCAAAGGATATGAATTTGCATCCGTGGGATCTCTGTTTTCCGATTTGTATAGGTCGTTGCCTTACGAACTAACAGAGGCACAAAAAAGAGTGCTCAGAGAAATTCGCATGGACACTCGTTCAGGTTTGCAGATGAGTCGTTTAGTACAAGGCGATGTTGGTTCTGGAAAAACGTTGGTTGCGCTTTTTGCCATGATATTGGCTGTGGATAATGGTTTGCAGGCATGTATGATGGCTCCCACAGAGATATTGGCACGGCAGCATTATGACTCTCTACAAGCGTTGCTCGCTCCTTTAGGTATATCTATTGCCGTGTTAACCGGTAGTTCTTCTCGAGCGGAACGCCGTCAGATATTGGAGGATCTCCGTTCAGGGGGGCTGTCTATCCTGATAGGAACCCATGCCCTGCTGGAGGAGAACGTTGTTTTTGCCCATTTGGGAATTGCAGTTATTGATGAGCAACATCGCTTCGGGGTTATGCAGCGAGCTCGCTTATGGGAAAAAAGTCCTCGTCTCCTTCCTCATATCCTTATAATGAGTGCAACTCCCATTCCTCGAACCTTGGCAATGACTTTGTATGGGGATTTGGATGTTTCCATTATTGATGAGTTACCTCCGGGGCGCAAACCGATCAAAACATTGCATTGCTATGATGACGAAGTGTACAAGGTACACAACTTCTTGCATGAGCATATTCGGTCGGGACAGCAGGCATACGTTGTTTATCCAATGATTGAAGGAACGGAAGAATCGGATTATAAAAACTTGGAAACAGGGTATAGCCAATTTGCCGAAATGTATGGATATGACAATGTCACCTGGCTACATGGTAAATTAAAACCACAGGAAAAGCAACAACGTATGGAGGAGTTTGTTGCAGGAAAAGTAGCTATTCTTTTATCCACGACGGTTATTGAAGTTGGGGTTAATGTCCCCAATGCAACACTTATGATTATAGAAAATGCAGATCGATTTGGACTTGCACAGCTGCATCAGTTGCGTGGAAGAGTGGGAAGAGGTGGAGAGCAAAGCTATTGCCTTCTTCTAAGCAGACGAACAATTTCACAGCCTGCTTGGCAGCGTATAGAGGTAATGTGTGCCACCAATGACGGTTTTAAGATTGCCGAAGAGGATATGCGTCTTCGAGGGGCAGGAGATATTGAAGGGACTCGTCAGAGTGGAGATTTTCCGGGACTGAAAATAGCTCAACCAACGAGAGATATTACTTTGTTACAAGTGGTTATTGAGACTGTAGCCAGCCTTCTGCGGGCAGATCCTCTTTTGGAACAAGAGGAGCATCTACTTTTTTTACATCGCTTGCAAAAACTTTATCCTCGAGAACAGCAATGGGGGAAGATAGGATAGTTTCTTTCAACTCAATACACTCATTTGTTTACCTTTGTGATTATGAAGAAAAAAGGTCTCATATTAATTCTTTTTGTTGCCCTCTTTTGGCAACTTCCTTTCAGCGTAAGATCTGTAGCTCAAAACTTAAATAGAGAACAAAAAGAGCGTAGGGAGTATTATGATGCTCTCCAGGTTACGGGATCTATACTATCCGGAATACAACGTTATTTTGTGGATACTGTCGACCTGCCCAAAGTACATGCTTTGGGAATGAACGCCTTGTTACAGCGTTTGGACCCTTATACCGAATATATGATGCCGGAAGAGGCGAAGGCTTTTCGAGAAGCGACATCGGGAAGTTATGCCGGTATCGGGGCTATCATCAATCAAAGACCTGATAGTACGGTGGTTATCAATGAGCCCATGAGAGGGCAACCTGCCGATCTCATAGGTTTGAAGACAGGCGATCGAATTTTGGAAATCAATGGCAAAGACTTTCGCAAGTCTACATCCCCGGAGGTGAGTAAAGCATTACGAGGGGAAGAAGGAACACCTATTGTCGTTAAGGTATTGAGAAGAGGAGAAAACGAACCTCGAACATTTGCATTTGAACGAAAGAGAATAGCCGTTAATTCAGTCGCTTTTTCCGGTTTTGTCGAGAACGGAGTTGGGTACATAGCTTTGTCTTCATTTACCCAAGATTCGGGAAAAGATGTTCGACGGGCTTTACAAAAGATGCAGGACGAAGCCTCGTTAAAGAGCTTGATTCTTGATTTACGCAGTAACGGCGGAGGTGTGTTGCAAAGTGCCGTGGAGATATTAGGTCTTTTTCTTCCCAAAGGCTCTAAGGTGCTGGAAGTGAAAGGGCGTAATGCTGCTACCAATGCTTCATATACAACGACAGAAACACCTATTGCCCAAGACCTACCTTTGGTGGTTATGATCAACGACGAATCTGCCTCAGCTTCGGAGATTGTTGCAGGAGCTTTACAAGATCATGACAGAGCGGTGGTAGTGGGAGAGAAAAGCTTTGGTAAAGGCTTGGTGCAGTCTACTCTTGTTACCCCCGGAGATGGTTTGGTCAAGCTGACCACAGCACATTATTACATTCCCAGCGGACGTTCCATTCAAAAGATCAACTATGACCATTTAGGCAAAACTGAGCAAATCAAAACAGACTCTTTGGGCACTCCTTTTCAAACTTTGGGAGGCCGTAAGGTGTATGCATCCGGAGGTATAACCCCCGATGTGGATCTTTCAGCCGATACGTTGGCGAGTGTGGTTACATTTTTTGCCATAGATACATTGGTTGCCAATTATGCAGTAGATTATGTGCGTATGCACACTTCTCTAACAGCACCCGAGAATTTTTCTCTTTCTGATGCAGAATACGAACAATTTGTCCGTTACCTGGAGAAGAATAAGTTTACCTATAAAACATCAAGTCTGTTCTATTTGGAACGCTTGGAGGATTTGATGCGCAAAGAGCAGCTTCTTTCCGTAGCAGGGAAAGATTTTGAAGCCTTACGCTCCAAATTAGCTCCGGATATCCGACGAGATGCCACTTTGTTTAAGGAAGATATAAAGCAGTACGTTGAGGGGCAGATAGTGCGCATTGCTTATTACCGAGAGGGGTATTATCGTTATATTCTACCTCAAGACAAGCAAATCAAAGCGGTGCGTGCACTCTTGGCTTCCCCGAGTCGTTATCGGAAAATCCTCAATCAATCTTTTTTACAATAAACACAGATACTTGTTGTATAACTCTTTATGTTAAGAGTGCTTTTTGTATAGAGTGGTTTTGTCGCAGATAAATCTGCTATAAAAAGGAAAGAGAGGGAAAGCAATCAGCTCCCCTCTCTTTTTTGTGTATTTTGAGGACTCAAGTACCAAACTCCACATGCTCTCAGATCTCCGATATAGGGTTCCGATTGAGCGTGCACTACAGCACCTCTCGATACTTTAGTCCAACAATCTACACGTCACAAATGTACTACAAACATTTTTATTATACAATTGAGATTTTGCTTTTTTATAAATACCGTCTGACGACAGGTGTTGAATACAATTGTTTATTATACTCCTCAAAGTCAGATACGAGCCTGGTTACAACATCTGTACAGAATTTGAGTGCGACATCAGGTTGGTCTCGAAGGGTTTGTTTGTATCCCCATAGGTGGGTGTAACTATTCTGCTCCTGTAATTCTTCTTCTTTACAAAAAGATTTAAGTTCTACATTGGAGCTTTTGGCACACATGGCGAGTAATCTCTGTTCTGCGAAAACAATTTGACTGATCAATTCGGAGGGACGCTCCAAATTGTTTTGCATAAACTTTATGGCAGAAGAGGTATAATACTCTTTGAGGGTATTGTTACCCATGTATAATAGCGCTGTATTTGCAGCCTTCTCGTTCCAATCCCACTTCTCGTCAAAACGATAATTAGGTGCTTTTTTGAGTAGTTCTTCAGGGAGATAAACACCTTCCATAAGTTCTTCACGGTGAATAGAAATGACATCTTCAACGTTGGATATTTTAGAACTGAGGTTTTCCCACACAATGAAATCTGTATCTATCATAACACAAGGAGTTGGCATGTCTTTCAGAGCAAAAAGCTTTCCTCCCGCCCAAAAAATGGAAAAGTCAATGGTTTCTTTTATGTTTTCCAATACTTGGATGTTAATGCCCTCATCCCAAATAAAGGTCATTTGTTCTCGCTCGTAGTACTCCTTGCCCACACTATCAGTGTATAGGCGAATGCTCCCATTTTTCCTACGCCATTGCAAAGCTGAAAGAATAGTCGTAAGTAGTTCAAAGTCCTCTATATGAAACGTTGCTCCCTGGTCGTGGTAGGGGCGAGTATGGGTAATGTGAAATGCCTTGAGCATATGTTTCTAATCGAATCTATTCTAATTTTCTTTTACGAGATCTCTCCCTCTTTAAGGAGATGTCAGTCTTTTTAATTGGTTGAGAGTAAGGCTGTTTTTCTGCTTTGGTTATGGAAGTACTATCGAAAAAGTTCCTTTGTTTGAGAGTGGTCCCGAGGCGTATTCGCTCCACCCCATATCCCCTCCCCAAAGATCCGGAAGCACCACCTCGGTAGGAGTTTTGTTTGGTGGATTGTATTCGTCCAATACCATACCCTCGCCCCATGGACCCTGATGTTTTCCCCCCAGAGGTGGGAGCTGTAGGTTGGGTGGAATAAATCGGGATATGTCCGATACCATATCCTTTACCCATGGAGCCTGAGCCTTTTTCTCCTTTGGGTTTTCCCTTGCCCGAGTGTATTGTACAGAAGCCTATCCCCCCTTCTGTTTCAAAACAAATATCCACGATGCCATCTCCCAATGCTGTGGCAACTCCATTTTCATTCACAGAAACAATATGGGGGTCGCTACTACTCCACACTCCTTCATCGTCGACCAATAACTCTAATGCATAAAGTTGATGACTCGCACCTATTGGAAGCGTTATTTCTTTGTCGCTTAACAATAAGTTTACCTTTGCATAAGAAGTGGGGGTGATGGGCTCTCTGAGATCGATTGTCTGATCCAGTAGCGAAAGCAATTTTGAAATACCCAAAGGAACATTGTTTTGCGATGCATGCAGCCGAATTTGTAGATGGCTCTCTCGAGAAGTTTGCACTGATGCTTTCTTTTCCCCCTTTTCATAGGGACGGGTATAAGAGCATTGCAATTCATGGTTGTCATAGCCGGTAACTTCGGCATCAAATGCAATATCCAATGTGTCTATTGTAAAAATAGGTATGGGGATAATTGTCATCAATGGAAGAGTGAGCAATAGTCTTTTTCCCTCATTTTGATAGGAAAAAGAGACCGTTACCGCATTCAGATCTCCTTCTCCGTTACGAGCCAAAGCCACTTCTTCGAGGTAACGCCGAGAACTTTGGGCGGCAGAGGCTTGTGCCTCTATGCAGGCTCTGACAGGCTCACCGAGCATTGCTCTAAGGGGTAATCTTTTCAGGATTTCATTGTGGTCAAGCATAAGTTATCCTCCTTTCTATGACTCTTATTTCTTTGGGGATATTGAATTGGGTACGATTAAAGCCTGCCCAAACAACGAGCTCCTCGACATTGCTTGCTTCAATGATTAGCTTTTGCAGAGATTTACATTGAGAGATGTCTACTTGCCGGTGATGAGATTTTTTTATGAATAACTCTTGAAGAGAGTGGGATGAGGTGAGATTGATCGAAGGAAGCATTCCTTTTCCCCAATTCTCGAGAGAAAGGTATTGCACTCGTCCCAACCAAGCGAAATCCATAAGAGGTTTGTATTGTCCTTTTAATAGGGGAGAGTTGTTGCCAATCAATTCGATAATGCGTACGTTGGAAAGATAACCTAAATTGAATGTTCGGACATGGGGTAATGTAATGTTTCTGCACTGAAAAGAGCGCAGAGCATGAAAATACCCCAAATCGTCAATACTACGAAACGGAAATTCGTTATGTGAAATGTTTATTGTTTGCACTTTTGCCACTTCGCTGCGTAGCATATTCTCGGAGAGAGCTTTTCGATTGATTTTGGGTAAATCTGTTGGAATATAAGGAGTGAGTGAGGAACCGCTATGCATTGAGAGAGTGGGATTGTTGATGTACTGTATCCCGTTATTGAAAAGTTCTCTGAATGCTTTGTCGCTTAGGGTGATAGTTTCACTTTCGGCAACAATGCTGTCTCCTAAGAAATTCATCACTTTTGCCAACCCCGATGGCATATGATCTTGGGTGGCACGTACACACACGTCAATGGCTTGCTCAAAATTATTGCTGCTATTGCTTATCTCCGAAGAGCTATAACTGCGTGCATAAGTTGCTTGTAAGAGCATCGAAGAGGGTGAGTTTTTTTGAGCCTCTTTCTGCATTTTTTCTTCCTGTACTCCTTTTATGTTGGCGCGGAACTTTATCTCAAGGCTGTCTATTGAGAAATAAGGGATGGGTACAATAGTGAGCAAAGGCACTCTTAGGTGCACCATGCGCCCCTCTTTCCTATAAGAAAAAGAAACTTGTACTGCCTCTTGTACGGCATCAATACTTTCGGATGTTTGCATCCCGACAGATTCGATAAAATGCATTGTACTGCGAGCTGCATAATCTTGAGCATCAATACATGCCCTCAAGGGGCGACCTATGAGTTCACTGAAAGGGATAGGTTGTTCTATCTTTTCACTCTTGTTATTGGCAGAGTGGATTTCTCTATAAGGCGGCATAACACTATGCTAAGATTAGAAATATAACAAAAGGATAAAGGGAGAAGAATACAGGAAGGATATTATCTGTTGAAATGGCTTGCTTCCTGTACTTTGCGCTGTGCTTTATCCACGTCTGTGAGTATCTCCAACGCTTTTTTAGACTCTTGCTTGTTGATTTCTAAGCGCAAACGACAATGCTTACACTCGATGTAGGAAGCGGAGATTAACTCGGCGATGCTTGTTTCGATGAAGTGTCCACACTTTGGACACGCCAAACCCGGAGTCCGTTGTTGTTTTGTTGGTTGCATAATTGTTTGTATTTCGTAGTTACATTTGTGTTGTTCTTGTACTTTCTTCCACGGATTGGAGTATGTCATACAGCCCATTGGGAATGCTGCTTTGTCCCATCTTCACTTTTATGGTGAGCTGTGACAAACTCTGCTTTTCGTTGTTGAATACAATTTGGGTAAGTCCTTCGTCCGATACACTGTTGCATTTTCTGTGGATTGTGAGGCGTGAGGCACAGTGCCTTCGCATATACTTAAATCGTTCACCGCCGAGAGGGAGATCAATGCTAAGCAGACTTCCGTTTTGGGGATTTTCCCGGAAGACTTTGTTGTTGTACTCAATGTATCCGTTATGATGCAGGGTCAAAATCAATATGTTGTCGTTTTCCAACTCTGCAATTTTTTGAACCCTTTTTATGGGATCGGACGAAATGCTGTGTGCCCAAAGGAAAACGTAGGGACGCCCGAGTGAGAGTAGTGTGTAGTGTTTATCTTTCGCACTCAGACGACCGTCGCTATAAAAATACTCTCCATCTATCTTGAAAGTCAGCATATGAGGGGATTTTATTGCCTGATACACTTCTATCTTGCGGACGTTGCGCTTGGTGTTTTGTCGGCAATCGTAAACGTGAGTAAGGGAACTTCTTTCTTCATTTTTGAGTGAAGGCAGATCGCCCCAAGAACCACTCCCTGTTTTTTTCTCTTGGGTGCGGATCTCTCCTCGAAAGGTAAACTCAGCCTCTTCGATATGGAGTAGGGGTAAAGGTATGAGCGTGATGACCGGTATTTGCAGGAGCTGTAACTTTCCGTTTTCATCGGTAAATCGGAAAACCAAGGGAGGCATCTGTTCTATTTCTTGTAGGATACGCAGATAACGCTCCACATTGGCTCTATCTGCCTCAATGGTGGAGGTGTACGCATCAGTCAATAGTGTTTTCAGCCCGAGCTGCATGATTTCGTCGCTCATAGTCGCAGTTACAATTAAGACTGTGCCCCTGTGTTGGGAGATAGGGAGCCGATTTTTAACGTCAAACTTTGTATGGTGGCGGGCGCATACTCTTTGAGTTTATCAGCTTCTATTTCTATTTTCATAGACCGCTCTACACGCGTTTCAAAACATTCGGCAGTATTCTGCTCCTCAATGATTTGTCGAATGCTGTCACTTACTTCCAAATCAAGGACTTGATGTATTTGATTAAGGAGTATTTCCCCTCCGGGAAGAGAAAATAAACCTTCCAAATCGGTATGACGGAGGACGTACTGTTCACCCACAGCCAATACCTGATCTGCGATGAACTCTATGTCAAACTCTCCTGCTTCATCACTGAGAGAAGAGAGATTGTTGCTTAGTGCAGAGAGCATGCGCTGTGCTGTGTAGTCTGTGATACGTGCATTGTCGCACAGATCATCTATGAAGGAGTAGCCGTTGGGTTGGTAAGAGACATTGGAGGCTTGTACTTGCTCGACGATTTTACGAATGATGAGTCTTGCCAGTTGTCGAGCCAAATGACGCAAGAGAGTCATGCTTTTCTTTTGTTTGAGAACTTTCGTTTCAGAAACATCTTCTCCTGCCACAACTGCATAGTTGAGAGTTATGCTCAACTCCCCGATGCTTACAGCAGGCAGGGAAGCCACTTTACCACCGAGAGTTGCACCCGCCATCAAAGAGGAGGCATAAACATTGGCTTCGTGCTGCGCTTGCACCATATCACAGAGAACAGACGCCACTACTTGCTTCAGATTGGTCATATGCTAATGGGATTTTATTCGTTGGTCTTTGCCTTGACTTCGATTTTTTCTTCCTTTTGTCCGGCTTTTATTACGTAAGAACCTTTTTCTTTGAAAGTTAGGAGCACACCATCTCCAATTTTGGCACGCTCAACTTTCGCCTCGGGGGTATATTTTATTGCCTCTGCATCAAATACACCCTGCTCGTTGCGGTAGGATATGTACACTTTCTCTCCACAGAACACCTCTTTTTCGGTTACGACAAGTTCTCCCTTGGGGTCGAAAACAGAGACTGTTCCCCCCAATATCTCCAATACTTTTGCCAATCCTGCAGGCATGTGAGAGTTGCTTGCCTGCACATCGAAGTCCACGGTTGTTTCGATGCTGTATTTAGACTCTTGGGTTGCCACGGAATCCTTTTTGTTGGAGTATTCCGTTCCGGACTCTTTTTCTTTGTTTTTACTCTTTTCGTACTCTTTGTAGAGATCCCATCCTTTGGCTGCCACTTTTTTTAGAGTAGCCCAATTGAAACCCAACTCTTCATCTTTTTTGTCAGGTTGCTCGTTTTCTTCTTTCGCAGTGCCTTTGGTTTCCTTTTGAGCTTCTTTTTTGGCTTTTGCGATTTCAGTTTGAATTGGATCGGATTCTTGGTATGAAGTAGAAGATCTTACCGATGCTTTGAACTTGATATTAACCCTGTCAATCTGTATAAAGTTGATAGGAACGAGTGTGAGCAGTGGAACCATAAGTTTCTGTATGCGACCCTGATTGATGAACTCAAATTCCATGCATACAGCCGCCTTGTTCTTGTCCTTATCGGTCAATAGCCCCAGACTCTCCATAGCTTCCAATGTAGTCTTGGCGCTTTCATTTTGCGCTATGACACAAGCCTTCAATGGTTCGCTGATAAGGTGAGTGAAAGGAATGTTTTTCATCCCCTCATTGGCACCGGAGAGAATGGAATCAATGTTGAATATGCTCTTTTTGTCAGTAGTTTCACTCATAATGTTTCCTCATTAAAACTTTATTCTCCAACTACTACAAGGGTTTTACACTTGTCGGCTTCTATATAGTAATTACCGGCTTTTTTGAAAGTGCAAATAATGCTCTCTCCATTGTCCGTGGGAGTTAGAGTGAACTCAGAGTTGGAGAAAGAGTTTTTTCCTTCTTCAATTTTGGATACTTTGTCTGATCCATCCTTTCTACATCCAATTATTTGAGGCTCCAAAACACCTTCTGCACTGCGATAGGAAGCTACAAGAGATGGATTGGATGAAAGAGTTAGGTTACTGTCGCTTATGCTCAACTCTCCTTTGGCGTTCACTGTATCAACGGAACTGCTGAGTATTTCCAAAACCTTTGCCATGCCTGCAGGCATACCATCTTGTCCGGCATGTACATGCACATCCATCGTGTATTCCACACTGTATTTTGACTCTTGGGTTGCCTTTGAGTCTTTTTTGCTTGAAATGTTGGCATGCATTTCTGCCGAGGCTTTTACGAAGAAAGCACGTACACTGGCTTTCGTCTTCACACCTGCATCAAATGAGGTGGAAGAACTTTTCTCAGAGGAAGAAGAGGATGAGGCTGAGATCTTTGCTTTGAAGTTAATATCGATCTCGTCGATGGCGATATAGGGAATGGGTACAATGGTCAAAAGAGGTACAATAAGTACCATGGCTCTACCGCCTTGAATATATTCAAAACGCACGTTTATGGCTTTTGTATTGCCGTCTTTGTCGGTTTGTAGCCCTACTTTTTGCACAAATTCCCAAGTGGTTTGTGCTGCCAACGCTTGTGCATCGACACAAGCCTTCAAGGGACCACCGATGATGGAGCCAAAGGGTATTGCTTGCAGTGCATTTGTGGCAACATGGGAAGCAGATGTATCTATAGCCATAATAACTTAAGTTTTTAGTGTTGTTTCTAAAACTTCAGAGGCTCCCTCCTTACGATGAGAGGGACGCTCTCTTAAGATTTTAACAGTCATTACACACTTCATCATCACGCTTTAGAGGGGCTTTCGGGAGCACGCTCTTCGACAGTGATGGTTTCCTCAAGGACCTTGTCGGAAGATTTTAGGATATAGGTTCCTTTCGTTAAATAGGCAATGGCACGATCTCGGGTGCGTTCTCCTTTGTATTTTGCCTCTGCAAATAGATCTTTCTCCTCGGTATCACCTTTCTTTATAAGGATAAAATCGGTGTTGTTGGTGGAGAAGAGCCCTTCCGGAGTTTTGTAAACAGCTTCGAACCGAGCCTCTTTATCCTTTTCAACCGTGAAAGAATTACCATTGACCATAAATTCCCCGAGGGGATCGCAGAGATCGATGGCACTTCCAATCATTTCCAATACTTTGGCTAATCCTGCCGGCATACTATCTTGGGAGGCATGGACGGCTACATCCATAGTGTATTCCACACTGTACTTGGATTCCTGTGTGCCTCGAGAATCCTTTTTACTGGAAACGGAGCCTTTCATCTCATAGAGACTCTTATCTCTTGAAATAGACGCTCCAAACCCGCCTCTGCGCCAACTTACGGAACCTCCTCTGGTTGTGTTTTGGTGTGAGTAGGAGGTATCTCTGCTTGTAGAGTCTGAACTTGTATCTTCGTCCATTGTGGTAGACGAGGCGGAGATGTTTGCCTTAAAGTTGATGTCAATGGTATTGATTGCAATGTAAGGAATGGGGACAATTGTCAGCATAGGTACATTGAGTCGTACCATGCGACCTCCTTGAATGAACTGAAAGCATACGTAAACAGCCTGGGTCTCGGTAACGGGTTCCATGATTGGCTTTCCGCTACTATCCATTACGGGATTTCCATATGCGTCAAGTTGAGGGCGTTTAATAACTTCTCCCTTAGGGTCTTTCATGGCAACATCTTGCAGTCCGACTTCTTTGATGAAGTTAATGGTTGTCTCTGCTGCTAATCTTTGTGCTTCGACACAAGCAGCCAAAGGACCTCCGATGATATTTCCGAACGGAATGGAGCGCAGTGCGCTGGTGGCAACGTGAGATGCTCTCGTGCTTAGTACTTTACTCATAAGCTTACTCTGTTTTTTGTTTAATAATACCGTTGTCGCAAAACTATAAAAACAATTTCAGTAAATAAAACAAATAGTGCCATTTTTGATCTTGAAATCCACTATTTTTAATTGATGTTTTAACATTTGAGGTGCTCGAAAAGATGCCTTTTGATTAACATTTGAAGTCCGTTTTTCTTGTGTGTAAACTTACAGCGTGAAGACTTTTTTCTTGGTCTTTCTTGTTTTATTCTATGTTTTTAACTCAGATGTTAAAGTTTATCCCCGGTGCTTTTTTTGTCGATTTTTCGGCTCTGTTTTTTTTGCTTTTCACGAAAAAGAGATGAAGGCTGAAGCTATGTTTTTACCAATAGCTCCAGCCTTCTTTTGTGAATAATGGGTTTTTAGTCAGGCTTTCTGACCAAGGTTTAGGTTGTTGTTGGAAAGGGATTTAAGTCCATTTTATGTTACAAAAGAAGAGATCAGCGCGGTGCTCCGCCTCCCGAACCCACAGAGGTTACCATTCCGCTCACGGTGAAAGAACCAACACTTGTCCCACCACTATAACTTCCTCCTGTGTAGAGTCCGCCAAATTCGCTTGTATTGTTGGTAATACTTCCTCCTTTGTAAAGGGTGTAGGTTCCCGTTGCGAGATCTGCACTACTGAAGAGAAGGGTTACCGAGCCGTAGGTACGAGGCATTTTGAAGGAGAGAATATTGCTCCCCGAACTATCTACAATGGCGATAAGTTGCCCTTCGGAGAGGGATAAACCTCTGTATAGTAAAGAGCGTTGGGTGCTGGCGGTAGCCGATGGAGAGCTGCTGCTTCCTCCCAGTCCGACAAGAGTTCCTCCGGTTATGGCAAATTGGCTGTTGTCGCTATCAATTCCGGCTTCCGGAGAGTTCGCTCCCGAGGCGATTATGGTACCGCCACTTATGGAAATTGTGCCGTTGGAGTCTATTCCGTCATTGCCCGATGAGTAGCAGTAAAGTTTCCCGCCGGAGATATTGACAGCTTCTGAGGCATTGATACAGTCGTCCACAGTGGTGATGTTAATTGTCCCGCCTCGGATGTTCATGATAGCTTTGCTTTCAAGTCCTTCAGCTCCATCTTGGGCACCTGTTATGTTGATTGTTCCACTGTTTACAGTCAGGCTTTCATCGCTTTTTATGGCTTTGGGATTGGCATAATCGGCATCTTGCCCGGAGCCTGAGACATAAAACTTGGCTCCTGTTGTGTGGATTTCAATAGATGGACCGTTGGTTTTCGTGCTTTCTCCGATCACAAGATTTCCATCCACGGATATTCCTTTCCCTGCGGCTCCGGTGCTCTTTATGTAGAGTGTGCCTCCGTAGAGATAGCAGTCCCCATCGGGTGAAAGTCCCGTTGCCGAATAGGAGTCAAGAGCTCCATCGGGGTCTGTGTATGTTGCGCCCCCTCCGGAAGTGTTGATGGTAAGTGTGCCACCTGTCATGGTGAAATTGCCATCGGGCGATATGCCTTTCCCTGCTATTCCCGTAGAGGATATGGTTGTGTTTCCTCCTGATAAAATCACATCGGTATCCGCTTTGATCGCAGTACAGTAGGATGGGTCATAGCCTGAGTTGCTTGCTTCAAGAGCGACATTGCCCGAAGTGCTGATGTTAATCTCCCCACCTGATATGGTTGTAGTGGTACCCGATTTGAGTCCTTTGGATTGATTGCCGGCAACGGTCATTGTGATTGTACCACCCTCTATGGAGATTGCTCCACCTGTTTTGACGCCTTTGACATCCGTGCCAGTGCTTGCAATGCCCAATGTGCCACTCTGCATCGAAAAAGAGCCTTTGGCTTGAATACCATCGTCTGTGGAAGAACCTATGGTGAGTGCTGTTTCTCTGAGGGAAACGTCGCCTGTTGCTTGGATGGCATCTCCCGAAAGACTCTTGACACCCAATGCTCCCGATCCACTGAAGAGTAGAGATCCTTTGGAGTAAATCGTTGTGCCCATGGTATTGTCTGCTGCATCGGAGAGAAGGCTTGCCGAGCCGGAAAGCGACTTGATGTAGGCGTTTACCGAAGAGGAGATGGTAATTGGTGCCGCTGTTTTACGGGTCAAGTTGGCTCCATTCAAGGTAATCATGAAGGGTTGAGTGGAGGTTATATCCAAGCCTCCGTTGTCGGAGGAACCCACGATTTGATAGTTTACATTTGCCGCTGTGGATTGTATGCTTACCACGCCTTCGCTGACCGATGTTGCGACACCTTCGACGCTTCCGGTTATCGTGGCTGTTGTTCCCGAAAAGGCTATTTTAATGGCTTGAGTGTAGGTGGCATCTGCCATATCGCTATCAGAACTTGTTGGTTCTTCAACCGTAGGTTCTGTGACTGTGATGGGCTCTTCGGTGGTGCTGATGGGTGCTTCTTCTCGGCAACTTGCAATGCCGAAAAGGAATAGAGCACTTATCGCACCCATGCTTGCCCGGGTGGAGAGTTGTTTTACTGTTATCATCATTTCTTTCATTTCAGACTATTTCTTCGTTTATTATATATGTCAGGAGAGTATTGAGTTTTTGTTTCTCCCCTCTCTTATTCTTTTCTTTTAGAGTGGGTTTTTAATAATAGGTTTAATATATATGGATTGTGTGATAATTGGTATTTGTGTTAATTGTCGTATGATTCTGGATGAATATGCAATTTTATGTCTCTGCATTGTTGAGAAATATGGTATTCCTATGTCGCTTCTTTTGGAATGCGTTGTTGAAAAGCTGTTGATTGATTGTTCAAAGAATGGCATTTGGTTGTTGAAAACAGAGGATGGAATTGTTGAAAAGCTGTCGATTGATTGTTCAAAAAGTGGCGTTCGGTTGTTGAAAACAGAGGATGGAATTGTTGAAAAGCTGTTGATTGATTGTTCAAAGAGTGGCATTCGGTTGTTGAAAACAGAGGATGGAATTGTTGAAAAGCTGTCGATTGATTGTTCAAAGAATGGCATTCGGTTGTTGAAAACAGAGGATGGGATTATTGAAATATGACTCGGAGATAGGGTGGTTGTGTTCCCCTTTGAATATAGGTTGGCATGGAGCTGTTTTGAGGCATTTTGCCATCATTGATTTTTTCTGTTGAGCTTCTCTTGAAAACCCTATTGCAGTTGCGCGTTTTTTTGAATGCGTACAAAATTCAAAATGTATGCATCCAAATTGAATTTTGAATGCATATAAAATAGAGTTTGTATGCATACAAATTTTTCTCTCTTTGCGAGTATTCGACACGTTGTAGGCAAGGCGTTGTGATCGTGTCCCTTTTTCGGCAATTTTTTAGCTGCTTTGTGTCCTATTTTCCCTCTCGGAGAGCTCTCCGATGATGTAGGTATTTTCTCGCCCTTCTCTTCTATTGTCAGAGCTTTTGTTTTTCTTGTTTTTCATCCGTAATATGCTCATTTCTTTGTGTTTATGATTTTCTTGTTCTTTTCTCGCATGAACTAATAAATAAAGGGGAGGTGTTTATTAGCTGACATATATTGTATATATTTGTGGCATAAGAAATAGCCCTGAAAGTGTAACCTATTGGGATATACCCTTTTGTGGTAATTCGGTTAAATTTTGAGATTTTGGAATGGATTGCTTCGGTAATCCGAGTAATTGGAAAGTGAGGAGCTTTGTCTCCGAGATAGTATTCGTTATTGTATTAAAAATAGACCTCTTCATATGGATTTGACCCGTGAACAATTATTTATACTAAAAAGGGATGGAAGCAAACAACCTTTCGATCCGGAGAAAATACGTGCAGCCATTATCAAGGCATATCGTGCGGGAGGAGTGAGTCCGGACGTAGCAAAAGTTTCCAACATCGTTGCCATCATAGAGGCTGCCGTAGAGGCAAATGAAAAGAACATACTGGCGGTGGAAGACATCCAAGACATGGTGGAGCGAGAGCTTATGGCGGTGGATCCTTTCATTGCCAAGAAATATATCATTTACAGAGAGTGGCGCACTGTGGAGCGGGATAAGAGAACGCGCCTCAAGCACACCATGGACGGTATCGTAACCATCGAGAAAAACGACACCAATCTAAGCAATGCCAATATGAGTGCCTACACACCATCGGGGCAGATGATGACTTTTGCCTCGGAGGTCACAAAGGACTATGCGCGCAAGTATCTCCTATCGAACATTTATTCTCGGGCACATGAAATAGGAGATATTCACATTCATGATTTGGACTATTACCCCACGAAAACTTCCACGTGCGTTCAATATGATTTGGAAGATCTCTATGAACGCGGTTTTTTTACCAAAAACGGCAGTGTGCGCACGCCGCAGAGTATTCAGTCGTATGCCACGCTGGCGACGATTGTGTTCCAAACCAATCAGAATGAGCAGCATGGAGGTCAGGCAATTCCGGCGTTTGATTTTTTCATGGCTCCCGGGGTGCGCAAAACTTTTCTGAAGCGTTTAACCACGACTTTGAGTTATTCCATTCGCTTGGTAGACCCGACAACGGCGGAAACGCTTTCGGACGAAATTTTGGGAGAAAAGGTGAAAGAACTTGTTCCCAAACTGACCGATGCCGAAGAGGAGGCTACCCGTCTGTATGAAAATCTCAAAGAGCTCTATCCGATGCTTACGAAAGAGATGGTTTCATTGGCTTTATGCGAGTCGTATCGCCTCACACGTAAGGACACGCATCAAGCGATGGAGGGCTTTATTCACAACCTCAATACGATGCATTCTCGCGGAGGAAATCAAGTCGTGTTCAGCTCCATCAACTATGGAACCGACTCCAGTGAAGAGGGACGTATGGTTATCCGAGAGTTGCTTGCCGCCACGGTAGAGGGGTTGGGGCATGGTGAAGTGCCTATTTTCCCTATTCAGATTTTTAAGGTAAAGGAGGGGATTAACTATTCCGATGCCGATATTGCTTTGGCTATGGCAGATTTTGACAACGCTTTGGCAGGCAATTTGACTTTCAAGACACCCAACTTTGACCTTTTGTTGGAGTCTTGTTACACGAGCGCCAAGGCTCTTTTCCCCAACTTCCTTTTCTTAGATACGGAGTTCAATAAGAATGATTTGTGGAAGGCTGATGACCCCAAACGTTATCTGTATGAATTGGCGACAATGGGTTGCCGCACACGTGTCTATGAAAATGTGCGTGGTGAAAAATCTTCTGTAGGGCGTGGCAATCTCTCTTTTACCTCCATCAATATGCCCCGTTTGGCGATAGAAGCGCGCCGCGAAGCCGAAGAGCTTTTCCCCGATGGGGACAAACATGTGGTGCGTGTGGAGGCTCGTCGCCGTTTCTTGGATGGCGTGCGCCGTATGTCCGAGCTTGTGGCAGATCAACTTTATGAGCGGTACTGCTATCAGCGTACGGCATTGGCTCGTCAGTATCCTTTTATGATGGGCAACAACGTTTGGAAAGGAGGTGCAGACCTTGCCTTGGATCAAGAGGTGGGAGATGTAATTGCCTCCGGAACACTGGGTATCGGCTTTATCGGCGGGCACAATGCTCTTGTGGCGATTTATGGAGAAGGTCATGCACGCAACAAAGAGGCTTGGCAAACGCTTTACGATGCCATAGAGGTGATGAATGGTGTTGTCGAGGATTACAAGCGTAAATACCGCCTCAATTATTCGGTGTTGGCTACGCCGGCAGAGGGACTTTCGGGGCGTTTCACCCGATTGGACAGAAAGCGTTACGGCATTATAACGGGGGTGAATGATCTGGATTATTACGTCAATTCGTTCCATATAGATGTGCGAGACGAGGTTACGATTGCCGAAAAAATTCGCCTTGAGGCACCCTTTCATGCAATCACCCGAGGGGGGCATATCACCTATGTGGAGCTTGATGGCGAAGCGAAAAAAAATCCCTCCGTATTGCTCAAAATTGTCAAGATGATGCACGATGAGGGGATAGGCTATGGCTCCATCAACCACCCTGTGGATACCTGCCGAGGGTGTGGTTATAAAGGGGTTATATTCGATAAATGTCCCGTATGCAGCAGTGATAAAATAGCACGCTTGAGACGTATTACCGGCTATTTGACGGGTAGTTTGGAGTGCTGGAACAGTGCCAAACAAGCGGAAGAACATGATCGAGTAAAACACCATTAACCCATTTTGTCATAGAATACCTCCGATCTCCAAACCTTATAAAAGGGGATGGAAGTCGGAGGTTTTTGCACCTATTACACAATGCATCTTTTATATCGTTATCGAGAAACGATTAGCGACGGTCCCGGATTGCGTTACAGCATTTATTTGGCAGGATGTACTCACCGTTGTCCCGGCTGTCATAATCCCGAAAGCCATGACCCGAATGGGGGGATTGAGCTTACGGAGGAAATCCTCAGAGATATAATATCCGAGATCAATGCCAATGCCCTTCTGGATGGAATTACCCTTTCGGGAGGAGATCCCTTCTACAATCCGATGGAACTCACCCGACTATTGCGCCGTTTGCGGGCAGAAACATCATTACCTATACTTTGTTATACGGGCTACACGTTCGAAGAGTTGGTCTCTCGCCAAGAGTGTTGTGAGGCATTAACCCTGATAGATATACTGATTGACGGGCGTTTTGTGCAAGAACTTTATGATCCCAATCTTCCATTTCGCGGAAGTAGTAATCAAAGGATTATTCATCTTTCTGATGAAACATACCAATTAATTGTAAGAAAGGGTCTATCTTTGCCGAAGAAAATTGAGGACGTATAAAAACAGAATTAGACAGATATAAAGGGTGGTTTGTGCCGCCCTTGCAAGTAGTAACTACGTAAATCATTTTTTAAGTAAAACGTTAATCATGAAGGAATCCAAAGATGTAAGACGTCTTGAGGAGGTTGTCATCAGATTTTCTGGAGACTCCGGAGATGGAATGCAGCTGACCGGGACCATCTTTTCGGACCTATCGGCCGTTTATGGTAATTCGATAGCCACTTTCCCCGACTACCCGGCCGAAATTAGAGCACCGCAAGGAACGCTCGGCGGTGTTTCAGGTTTTCAAGTACACATCGGAACCAATCCCGTGTACACACCGGGGGACTTTGCCGATGTATTGGTCGCAATGAACCCGGCTGCGTTGAAAGTAAACTTGGCGCACATCCGCAAAGACTCTCTCATCATCATTGACACAGATTCGTTTGGTGAGAAAGACCTTGAAAAGGCAGAGTTCAAAACAGCAGATCCCATTGCGGAATTGGGGCTCAATCCGGACCGCGTGGTAGCGGCATCGATTTCCTCTATGGTTAAGGAGTCGCTTCAGGAGCTTCAGCTTGACAATAAGGCAGCTTTGCGTTGCAAAAACATGTTTGCCTTAGGGTTGGTATGCTGGCTTTTCGATCGTACCCTTGAGCATGCCGAAGAGTTCATTAACAAGAAATTCAGCAAGAAAGAGGTTATTCGTCAGGCAAACATCAAAGCGTTGAATGACGGTTATAACTATGGTGCCAACACGCACGCCAATGCCGGTACTCCATTTCAGGTAGCCTACCATATCGAAGGGCAAAAGCAAGAGCCGGGTCTTTACATGGATATGAGCGGAAACAAAGCCACCGCATTGGGGCTTATTGCTGCGTCTGAACGCTCTGGATTACCTCTTTTCTTGGGTAGTTATCCTATTACACCCGCTACCGATATTCTTCATGAATTGTCAAAACATAAGTCGTTGGGGGTTAAAACAGTGCAGGCAGAGGACGAAATTGCCGGTATCTGTACAGCCATCGGAGCTTCTTTTGCCGGCAATCTTGCCGTAACCAATACGTCGGGACCGGGTATCGCTCTCAAGGGCGAGGCTTTGGGGTTGGCTGTGATGGCGGAGTTACCCTTGGTTATCGTGAACGTTCAGCGAGGAGGACCCTCTACCGGTATGCCCACCAAAAGCGAGCAAACAGACCTTTTGCAAGCCCTTTACGGACGCAACGGAGAGTCGCCCATGGTAGTGCTTTCTGCACAGTCGGCAGGAGATTGCTTCTATCAAGCCTATTGGGCAGCGAAGATTGCATTGGAACATATGACTCCGGTACTTCTTCTCACCGATGCTTACATTGCCAATGGTTCGATGGCTTGGCGCATCCCCGAATACGAAAAATTCCCTGAAATCAAGCCTAATTACGTGGCTAATTATAAGGGCGAGGAGCCTTGGAAGCCTTATCGCCGTGATATGAATAACTTCGTCCGCTATTGGGCTATACCGGGATTGGAAGGTTATCAACACCGTTTGGGTGGTCTCGAAAAGGATCATAAAACGAGCGCGATCAGTACGCACCCCGATAACCACCAATTGATGGTAGGCTATCGTCAGGCTAAAATTGATGCTATTGCCAAGGTTATTCCTCCATTGAAAGTAGAGGGCGATGAAGATGCCGATATGCTTATCGTGGGTTGGGGTGGTACTTATGGACACCTTCATGAAGCCATGGAGCGTATGCGCAAAGATGGTCGCAAGGTGGCTCATGCACACTTTACTTTTATCAATCCTCTTCCTGCAAATGCAAAAGAGGTGCTTATGAAGTACAAAAAGGTAGTGGTGGCAGAGCAAAACTTGGGTCAATTGGCTTTCTATCTTCGTGGTAGCGTCCCCGGATTCCAACCCTTGCAATTCAATCGTGTTAAAGGACAGCCCTTCAACGTGGGTCGTTTAGTAGAAGAATTCACCAAAATGATGGAGGCATAAGAGTATGACACAAGCAGATCAAAATACTCCCGTAGTGTACACAGCTAAAGATTTCAAGAGCGATCAATACGTTCGTTGGTGTCCCGGTTGTGGAGACCATGGTGTGGTACTCGCACTTCAGAAAGCGATGGCAGAGTTGGGGATTAAACCGCATGAGACAGCCGTTATCTCCGGTATCGGTTGCTCTTCTCGTTTGCCCTATTACATGAATACATACGGTTTTCACACGATTCATGGTCGTGGTGCTGCTATTGCCACAGGGGTGAAAACAGCTCGTCCCGATCTGAGCGTTTGGCTTGCAACGGGCGATGGAGACAGTTTGGCAATTGGAGGTAACCACTTTATCCATGCTTTGCGTCGTAATATAGACATCAATATATTGCTCTTTAACAACCGTATTTACGGTTTGACCAAGGGACAGTATTCGCCCACTTCACCTCGAGGTTTTGTTTCCAAAAGTTCTCCTTATGGTACGGTGGAGGATCCTTTTGTGCCTGCCGAATTGGTATTCGGGGCTCGCGGTCGCTTCTTTGCTCGCAGCTTGGATGTGGATCAAACGACCTTGGTGAATTGCCTCAAGGCAGGAGCACGCCACAAAGGAGCTGCTGTAACCGAGATCTTGGTGAACTGCGTTATTTTCAACGATGGAACGCATAAGCATCTCGCCAATAAGGATGCACGTGCCGACAAGACCATTCTTTTGGAGCATGGTAAACGCATGATTTTTGGAAAGAACCTCAACAGGGGTATCGTTCAGGATGGGTTTGCTCTTAAAGCGGTAACCATCGGAGAGGATGGGTACACCTTGGAAGACGTACTTATTCACGATGCCCACACGCCTAACCCCATATTGCACACAATGCTGGCTATGATGGATGGTGAGGAGCTTCCTATGGCTATGGGGGTTATTCGTGATGTGGTAGAACCCTCTTACGATGAGGCGGTAGAGCAGCAAATTGCAGACGTTCAGTCCACAAATTCGACTCGCACTCTCAGAGAGCTCTTCCTTAAAAGTGATATTTGGGAAGTGAAATAACAAGTACTATTTATATCAATTGGGCTTACACCTCGGTTCTTTGTATAGAGCCGAGGTGTGCTTTTGAATGGAGACTTTATTCTAAATAGAGCCTATCGCATAACACGGCACTCACTTCGTTGCTATCGACATTAGAGCTTGGTCAGTCATAACTTATTTAATGCCGTATTGAGTTCTCTTTCGCAGATTGCTTGGAATGTTCCCCCTTGCGGCTATCGTACCGCTACGTAGGGTGCCTCGATGTTTCCTCTAAGGAGGCGATTGAAAAAAGAGGCGTATAGATACAAAAAAGACCTTCACGAGAAGGTCTCCTTTTTCACAGTTGATCGTTGTGATAGGCTCGGATGAGGCTGTCGGCTTTTTGAACGGAAAGCGAATCCGCAGCGTTAATTCCATACTCTTGAGCCGAAGGCAAGCGAAGACGACTGCCCAAGGGAACATTATTCGGATCCTTGATCACAGACCGATTGGCGAGGTAAATGTATATCCAAAAACGTTTGTTACCATAAGTTGTACGAGCATAGTCCACCAATCGTTTCCCTCGCTCCACTTCGATGTATTGTTCTTCGATGGGTTCGATGGCAAATACTTTTGGGGTCGATAGCGTGTCCGAGGTTGCAGACAGTGAGACTGTATCTTGGGTAGCAACACTCTTTTTTGAGGGAGGCTCTGCGACGCTTTCCATGGGCGAAAGAGTAGGTTTACCCATTCTTATCCATTCGGGAAGGTGTTGCATCAGCATCCATGTTGCCCATCCGGCAAGAAGAGCGCAGCCCCATTTTAGTAGATATTTCTTTTTAGACGACTGTTTTCTTTGCACAGAATCTTGTGAGAGAGAGGGTGCGATAACGCTTTCTTTCTCTTCCGATGTTGATGGTGCCGGGGTGGTATTGCCCTCCTTGATTTCTTTGTCGTTCGTCTCAAAAGGAAGAGGGGGAGGCGTAGGAAGCGGCGGTGGAGCAACGGTTAATTCGGAAGGGAGTGCTTGCTCCTGAGGAGTGACAAGCGGTTGAATGTTGGTGTTCTTTTCTGATGAAGAGGGGGAGATTTCTTCTTGCACATTCTCTTGCAAACCTTCTTGTTGGTGTAGGATTAAGGAGTAAGGACGTAGTATTGCATCTTTGTCCGTAACCTTCTTGATTTCCACATCTACCCACGTTTTCTCCTCGGGAATGGGGGTTATGGGAAAAGATTTGAAAGGCTTATTGACCTTGTCGATTAGCTCTTGTGCCGGAGAGAAAATAAATCCTTTTTCTTGAGGTAGAGGGGAAAAATGCCCCAACAGCTCCAAATTCAGTTCATGTCCTTTGTTGATATGCTCTTGAAAGAGAGTTGCCATGTGCTGAATAAAAGTCTCCACAGTTTCGAGTGTGGCATCGGAGCTATCCGAAAGCAATAGAGTCAGGTTGCTCTTTTCTTTACTCGGTGATGGGGGAGTGGCTGCGATCTTGATTTGAGGAGGAACGAGTAAGCGTTGTCCATCGGGTAACAGGGCGATATACTCAGGCTCTTTTACGGCAGACAGCGTAAAAAATCCCTCCAAAGAAGAGGTTATCCCCGAGGCAAGGCGGTTGCTCAATAGATCGAGCAACTGTTTCCAAAGCTGTTTGCAGGTAGCTTCGTTCAGATTGCTTTTCAGAGCAATTTGTGCTAACCATTGTGTTGTCTCGATCATGGATTACCTTCTGTTTTGATGGGATGAGCAATGAGATCGAAGCCTTCTGTCCCCACGATTTTCATGGGATAAAAACCTCCTACACGTAGACCTTTATGCGCTTTGGAAAGAGGGATGAGTACTTCGGGATCAACCTCCGGAGAGTCGTATTGTGTGCGCCCGATAAGATAATGCTCTTCGCGTCGGTCAATGACTACTTCTTGTGTGCTGCCCACGAGGGATTGGCTGAATTGTTCGGCAATTGGCTCTTGCAGCGCCATTAGTTGTTCTAAGCGACTTAGTTTGATTTCCTCGGGGATTTCGTCCGTATAGTGGCGTTCAGCGTAGGTATCCTTTTCGTGCGAGTAAGCAAATGCACCCATTCGCTCGAACTTCATTCGTTCGACGAAGTTCAACAGAGCAGTAAAATCTTCTTCTGTTTCCCCCGGATGTCCCACCATTAGTGTGGTGCGCAGTGCAATGCCGGGCACTTCAGAACGTATGCGCTCCAAAAGTGCTTCTGTTTCTTTTTGGGTTATCCCCCTTCGCATCAGGTGGAGCATGCGATCGGTAGCGTGCTGCAAGGCGATGTCGAGATAGTTGCAGATGTTGTTCCGCTCTCGCATGAGAGGGAGGATTTCGGAGGGAAAGTGTGTGGGATAGGCGTAGTGAAGGCGTAAACGACGTACTCCCGTTATATTGGAAAGCTTATCCAAAAGATCGGCAAGGTGTACTTTCCCATCCCAGTCGCGTCCATAATAAGTGAGATCTTGCGCAATAAGTTGAAACTCACTGCATCCTTCTGCCACGAGTTGGGATACTTCTTCTACCAAAGAGGTTATGGATCTTGATTTGTGTCGTCCTGTGATTATTGGAATGGCACAATAGGAGCAGGTGCGGTCGCAACCCTCGGATATTTTCAAGTAAGCATAGTGTTTCGGAGTAGTGATTATTCGACTCTCTTCGGCAACGGGTGCGAAAGAACGACCCAAGTCTTGAACCAATTGTTTCCAGTCAAACTTGCCGTAAATACCGTCTACCTCGGGGAGTTCCGCTTGTAAATCGCCTCGAAAACGTTCACTCAAACAGCCCATGACAAAGACTTTGCCTACACGTCCCTCCTCCTTGGCACGAATAAACCCAAGGATGGTATTGATGGATTCTTCCTGTGCGGCTCCGATAAACCCACATGTGTTGATAACGACGATTTCACCCGTTATGCGTTTGGGATCATGGCGCACGGTATAACCCGATGCAGAAAACAGGCGCATGAGACGCTCCGAATCGACAAGGTTTTTGGAGCACCCCAAAGTGATGATATTGACTTCGTTTTTTCTCATTCTCCGAATAGTGAGGCAACGAATTCCTGTTTGCGAAATATTTGTAAGTCTTCTATCTTTTCACCCAATCCGATGTACTTGACAGGTATGTTGAATTGATCGGAAATACCTACCACAACGCCTCCCTTGGCAGTTCCATCCAATTTGGTGATGGCAAGAGCATTGACTTCTGTGGCAGCGGTAAATTGTTTGGCTTGTTCAAAAGCATTTTGCCCCGTGGAACCATCCAAGACGAGCAGTATTTCTTGAGGGGCTTCGGGTACAACCTTTTGCATCACACGTTTTATTTTGGATAGCTCGTTCATCAACCCCACTTTGTTGTGCAGTCGTCCGGCAGTGTCTATGAGGACTACATCTGCTTTGTGTGCCACGGCAGAGGATATTGTATCGTAAGCAACGGAGGCAGGGTCGGAACCCATCTTTTGTTTCACCATGGGTACACCCACACGGTCCGCCCACACACTCAATTGATCGATTGCCGCTGCTCTAAATGTATCTGCCGCACCGATCATTACCGACTTGCCCACTTGTTTGAATTGGTATGCCAATTTGCCAATGGTGGTTGTTTTACCCACTCCATTAACACCCACCACCATGATGACGTAGGGAGTACCTGTATCGGGCAATTCAAAGCTATCTCCGTCAATGGAGCCACTCTCTGTCAGGAGAGCTTCCACTTCTTCGCGAAGTATCGTATTGAGTTCGTTGGTCGATACGTATTTGTCTCTCGCCACACGAGCTTCTATTCTTTGTATAATCTTCAAAGTCGTATCCACACCCACATCACTGGAGATGAGTATTTCTTCCAGATTATCCAAAACTTCATCGTCTACCTTGCTTTTGCCAATGACGGCACGCGATATTTTTGATAGAACAGATTCTTTGGTTTTGGCAAGCCCCGTATCCAAAGTCTCCTTTTTCTTTTTAGAAAATAGTCCGAATAGTCCCATAGCTCTGTCGTTTGATTTAATTGTGATTGTATGTGGCGGTTAGTTCATTCTTTGTTTGTAATCTTCGTAGGTAAATGAGCGTAGCAGTTCTTCCTCTCCGTTTGAACGGCGTATTACCAGTGCGGGATGAGCAATGCCGTTGAACATATTGGTCTTCACCGTAGTATAATGGATCATATCCTCCAGAATGATTTCATCTCCTATGCTGAGGGGTTGTTCAAAACTCCAATCGCCCATGTAATCGCCACTCAAACAGCTGTTTCCTCCCAATCGATACGTATGTTTACCCTCCACGGGAGTGTTGTATGCCCCTCGAATGGTGGGCTGATAGGGCATCTCTAAACAGTCGGGCATGTGGCAAGTAAAGGATACATCCAGTATTGCTGTTTGAATACCATCGTGTTCCACAATATCGATCACATGGCTGCGTAAGAAGCCTATTTGCCATGCAAATGCACTGCCCGGCTCCAATATAACTTGGAGGTGTGGGTTGCGCTGACGAAAGGCCTTGAGCACAGCAATGAGATGGTCCACATTATACTCTTTGTGTGTCATCAGATGTCCACCGCCAAGGTTTAGCCATTTCGCCTCTCTCAGAGGTGAGGCAAAGTCTTTTTCTATGATGGTAAGCAACTTTTCCAACTGGAAGCTGTTGCCTTCGCAGAGCACATGACAGTGCAGCCCCTCGATACCGGGAGGTAGATGGAGCCCCAATTCTTGAGCAGAAACACCAAACCGAGACCCCGGTCGGGCAGGGTTGTAGAGATCTGTTTCCACGGGAGAGTATTTGGGATTGATACGTATCCCATAGGATACTTTCTCAGAAAGAGGCGTGCCTAACAAGGCATGCTGCGAAAGGGAATTGTAGGTGATATGACTGCATAAAGAAGTCCACATTTCCATCTCGTTACTCTTATAGGCGGGTGAAAAAGCATGGGCTTTTTGTTTTAATTCCTCAAACCCCAATTGAGCCTCCCATAGAGAACTGGCTGTATTTGCGAAGTTGTATTCCCTGAAAATGGGGAAAGTTTTCCACAAAGCAAAAGCCTTGAATGCAACGATAATCTCCACCCCCGAAGCATCTGCCACAGAGCGGATAAGCGCAAGATTACGACGGAGCAATTCTTCCTCTACCACATAGCAAGGCTGCTCCTTATTCCAAAGAGTTGTTTCCACGCAGCAAAGGTACGCTTTTTTGCTTACCTATCGTAAGCCAAGTGTCTATGAAGTGTGCAGTTAGCCGTTGGCAAATCTATTCGGGCAGGAGGTACAGCCTACTGGGAGTAGAGCGTCGCAAGGTCTCGATGTTGAGATCTTGTTCCAAAGAGATCCCCTGGGAGAGCAGTTCTTGTTCAAAAGTCTTGTAACAGAGTTCCGGGTGATTGTTTTCGTGGCTTAGGTGGCACAACCAAACGTGCTGCATATCTGCATGGTATACAGATTGGAGCATTTGTGCAGACTCTATGTTGCTGAGATGTCCCCGAGGACCTGCAACACGATCTTTCAGCATGGGAGAGTAGGGTCCCATACGCAGCATGGTGGGATCGTAGTTGGCTTCCAACACCAAATAGCGAGCTTTCCCTGCATAATGACACATCGCTTCCGTGATGTGCCCGGCATCTGTGATGAGGGTGAAAGAAAAGTTACCTCGATAGATATGGTACCCCATGTTACAGGCGCTGTCGTGAGGTACACAAAAGGGTTCGATGGTGAAGCCTCCCAAATGAAAGGGAGTGAATTGCTCTATGGAAAAGCATTGAGCTCCATCAAGCAGTTCTCTGTGAATGCGAGAGTTTCTGATTGCCTCCAAAGTGGGAGCAGATGCGAAAACAGGTAGATGGTGTGCTTTGATGAGTTTGCCCAACCCTTTGATATGGTCGGAATGTTCATGGGTAATCAATACGCCCATTATGTGTTCTCCCACGGAAATACCTTCCGTAGAAAGCGTTTTGGAGATGGAGCGTAGGGAAATACCGGCATCGATGAATAGTCCACCCGCATCACACCCCAGGTAATAGCAGTTACCGCTACTTCCGCTTGCCAGACAGATAAAACGGATCACTTGTGCGATGTGTGGGGGATGAGGGACAGTTCTCCGCAGATAGGTTGCTGCATTTGGCAGGCAATTTCTTTCTGATCGAGCCCTTTACCCAATAGGAACATCAGTTTGGTCAGGGCGCATTCAGTGGTCATGTCAAACCCGGATACAACGCCCATTTGCCCTAAACGAATGCCTGTGTCGTAGCGGTACATGTCCACTACTCCCGATAGGCACTGAGTTACATTGACGATGATAATCCCTTTTTGCACTGCCTGAGAGAGGAGTTCTAAAAACCAGGGCTCGGTGGTGGCATTGCCACTGCCGTACGTTTCCAAAATAACTCCGCGCAAAGACGGTATGTTGAGTATGGTGCGTATCACATCTTGAGGGATGCCGGGGAAGAGTTTCAAAACAACCACGTTGGGGTTCATTTCTTTCCCCACCTTTAGCGATTGGCAAGAGGTGGGTCGATGGATATACATCTCTTGATAGTTTATATGTATTCCGGCGTTGGCAAGGCAGGGATAATTATAGGATGCAAATGCCTCAAAGCGGTCTGCACTGCACTTGATGGTTCGATTGGCACGCATCAAATGGGTATCGAAATAGATACATACTTCAGGTACCATGGGTAACCCCTCCGATGTGCGTTCGGCAGCGATCTGCACGGCGGTGATGAGGTTTTCCTTTCCATCCGTTCTCAATCGCCCTATGGGTAGTTGGCTGCCCGTAAATATCACGGGTTTTCCCAGATTTTCGAGGAGGAAACTTAGGGCAGAGGCTGTGTATGCCATCGTGTCTGTGCCATGCAACACCACAAACCCATCGTAGGCATCGTAGTTTGCTTCAATGGTGGATGCCAACTTTAGCCAAATATCTATTGTGATGGCAGAGGAGTCGATGGGAGGATCGAATTGTATGGAAGAGATCTCAAATCCGAAGCGTTGCAATTCCGGGATCTGTTCCAACAAATAAGTAAAATCGAATGCTCTCAATGCTCCGGTGAGAGGATCCTCGATCATACCTATGGTTCCACCCGTGTATATGAGAAGGAGCTTGGGTGTTTCCTTTTTGATTTTGTTGTGTGCCATATTATTCATCCTGCGACGACGGGAAGTATTCAATACATTATGCTGCAAAGTTACGTAGAAAAAGCCATTTCCCTCTCCGATTTATGGATAGCTTCGATCTGTAAAGAACTCGGACGAGCTGGAGACTATTTTCCAATGTATTTGGGCGATAAGGGCTGATTAGGACGTAATAGGTGCTTTTCCCTTCGAAAGATACCTATATTTCGGTATGTATATTTGGCTGGTTTTATAACTATACCTACTTTTGTGTATGAAAAGAGTTTAGATATTTGGAGAGATAAAATATGGCAGGATCAATCAAAGGAACAAAGACCGAAAAGAATGTATTGGCTTCATTTGCAGGAGAGTCTCAAGCACGTTCTCGTTATACATTCTTTGCAAGCGTGGCTAAAAAAGAGGGATTTGAACAGATTGCAGCTGTTTTTATGGAGACAGCCGAGCAGGAGAAAGAGCATGCAAAACGTTTCTTCAAGTTCCTTGAGGGAGGAATGGTTGAGGTTACTGCCACTTTCCCCGCGGGTGTTATCGGCACAACGGCGGAGAATCTTTTGGCTGCTGCAGAGGGTGAAAATGAAGAGCATACCATTTTGTATCCCGAAGCTGCTCGCATCGCAGAGGAAGAGGGCTTTGCAGAGATCGCCATGGCGTTCCGTCAGATTGCCAAAGTGGAGGCTGAACATGAGCGCCGTTATCGCACTCTTTTGGAGAGAGTAAAGAGCAATACTGTTTTTGAACGAGACGAAGAGATTTTTTGGCAGTGTCGCAATTGTGGCTATATCCTGAAATCCAAGAAGGCTCCGGCGAAGTGTCCCGCTTGTTTGCATGCACAGGCATATTTTGAGCCAATGAAAGAAAATTACTGATGCTCGAAAGCATCCGTTTCTCTCTCCTCTTGAGAATTTATAATTCAAACGATGGAGGCCGGGAGAGGCTTCCCGATATAAGTGTATATTAAGGAGGCGAAAGCGCATCGTCTTTGTGCTTGGCAAAAGAAATGAGGCACGCTATGAGATGATGAATTTGTTGTGAAGATGGAGCGAAAAATATCGGATCATTGAAGATGTTTTTCGTAGATTTGCCTCCCCTTTGAGGTGCTTTATGACAAAGAAGATGCGTTTTATTTGTTTGTGGGGTTGCCCTCTCGGATGGTATTCTTTCACTACACTGATGGTTTTTATCCTATTGTGTAGTGTAAGTTTTCCATCCGGAGGGCAACTTTCTTTTTATGCACAGGGACTTCCCAAGCATTTGCCATCCCCTTTGTTCGAGGAGGTAGATACACTTGTTGCGGAAGATTGGGTGGATCCTCTCTTGGAGGAGCATATTGAAGAGGCTTCTTTCCAAGAAGAGCGAGCACAAGAATGGCGAGAGTATTTGCTCTTTTTACGGGAAAATCCCTTGAATATCAACACGCTCACGCAAGAAGATTTGGAAAAGATAGGTATACTGTCTCCCTTGGCAGTGCGCAATTTTTTCATTGAACGGCATAGGCGAGGGGGCGTTTTTTATTCTTTGGCAGACTTGAAACAGATTAACGGCTGGGACAGTAGGAGTTTGCGTAAGATATATCCCTATTTGACTGTGGCTCCTTTATCCGAAAATCTTTCCGAAGGGTGGAACAGAAGAGGTAGTGTGGGGCGAATACATTGGGGATTGACTGCTTTTCAGAAAAAAGAGATGGACGAAGAAGCTCCTCATTTGGGTGCTCCGATTTCCTTGAGGGGTAGGGTACTTTATGGACAAAAAGGACTTTATTCCTTAGGGCTCATGGCTGCGAGTAGTGCTTTTGAACCGCTCTTGCAAGCCGGTTATCCTGCATTTGATCGGTATAGTTTTCATGCCTCTTTTTCGTTACCGCGGCATAATATCCATAAATTAGTTGTGGGTGATTATCGCCTATCCTTGGGTGAAGGCTTGCTTGCCCATCAGCATTTTTTGAATAGTTTGTACAGTACTTCGGCAGCTTCGTCGGCTCGAGGAACTGTTTTCAGAGAGACTTTGACGAACGATGCAGCGCATTCTCTCCGAGGTTTGGCGGTGGAGTGGGGTGGCGAAAACCTGCGCTCCGCTTTTTTCTTTTCATCAAAAGTGCGCGATGCTCGTTACCATCCCGAAGGAGTGTACAGTTTGGTTTTGGATGGGATGCATAGAACGGAAAAGGAATGGGCTGATAGGGACAACCTTAAAGAGATCTCATGGGGCGGAAGCCTGCGGTATCGGCGTGAAAGAATGCTCCTCGGGCTGAACGTATTAACCTCTTCTTGGAGGGAGGGCGCGCTGCGCTTTTTACCCGGCTATGCGCTTATCCGTCAAAATGCACCCATTGATCGCTGGAGCAATCTTTCATTAAACTATCGTTATCATGCTCTTTCGGGGCGTTTTGCTTCCATGGGCGAGATTGCTTGGAGCAGTAACAGAGCGTGGGCAGCCGTGGGGCGAATGATTGTCAGAACGTTGTCAAGCGGAGAATATACACTTGTGGCACGCTATTTGGACCCCAACTATGCAGCATTGTATGCCAAGGCTCCGACGCATTTTGCTCTTCCCGGCAATGAATGGGGGCTGTTTTTGGAGGGATTATTTCCCCATATGGGACGTTTTCAACCCCGTTTTTCATTGGATTATTACGCTTCCATTGAGCCCCGTTTTCACCAAAAAGAACAGACGAAAGGGGTGCGAATGGAAATTTCATCCCTTTATCGCCTCCGCTCTAATGCACTGTTGAACATCCTTTTGCGTTATCAAAAAGAGCAGGGCAAGACAACTCTTTTTTATGGACGTGGCGAACTTGTTCTCGCCCCTTCGCAAGCAGAGCGTTACACTCTTTTTGTTCGTCATCGCAGAGTGGCGGATTTCTCTTCGGGAATCTCGACTAATGGGTGGGGGATAGGGCTGAAAGGAGACAAAAAGACATTTGCCAAAGGACGTTACGGATGGTTTTTGGCATGGTTTTCTTCGACCGATTTTGAGGGGCGGGTATGGCTACCCATTCATCAACCGTCGTGGGAATATCGATCGTCTATGTTCCAAGGAAAAGGTTTTTATGGCGATTTTTATCTGCGTTTACCCCTGCTTTCTCATTTCCTTTTGGAGGGAAAAGTTGCCTACTTGCTGCCCCAATCTTCTGAAGAACATCTTGCACCCAATCGTCGGGGTTGGGAAGCCTCCGTTGCTTTGCAAGCCACCTTTTAGTCGTTCCATTTGTTGCTCCGTAGCGGCAAATTCGCTAAAGGATGCCCTATCTGCCCCTTTGTAAGTGCCTATTTTACAGACTTCTACTTCTCTTGCTAAGGCATTTGCTTTTTGTGCTTTGCAGAGGAACGATTTTTCTCTTCATTCATTCGAAAAATTTGAATGCATACAAAATTATTTTTATATGCATTCATTTGAAAGTTTGTATGCGATCAAATTGGAGTTTGTATGCATACAAATTTTTGCGCTCTTCCGAGTGTTTCACTCGTCCTATGAATGGGGCTTTTTGTCTCCTTGCAACGACACCTCCTTTTTTATCCTAAAATGGTGGTTTATAGATATGTAGGGAGTTATTTCCATTTTCAGGGGGCTACTATTCTTTCTGTTTTGTTGAACCGATTGCCCTACACGTTTTTTCTGCACCTGTTAATTGACGTTGAAAATAGATGGATAAAAAGAACTTTTTTAATTCAAGTTGTTTGGAAAATACATATAATTGGATTAACTTAGGGGCACGAAGAAATAATTCATAGTACAAACCCTGTAAAATAGACTTGGTATATGGCAAGGACAATCACATTCAACGAACTCAGACGTATTAAAGACCGTCTTCCCGATGGCGCCACACAGCGCATTGCAGATGAATTGGGACTCCGAGTGGAAACCGTGCGAAACTACTTCGGAGGAGATAATTATGAGGATGGACGCAGTGCCGGTATTCATATAGAGCCGGGACCCGATGGAGGTATCGTGGAGATTGATGACACCACCATATTGGAGCGTGCTTTGGCGATTATCGGAGAGTCGGGAGATGGTGAAGAGATAGCGGAAAGCGTGTAAACCGTTTCTTTGCCTTGTTTTCGGACAACGAAAAGAAAGAGTTTCACCACTCTCTGATGGATAAGGAGGGGCGAGTGGAACTCTTTTTCGCAGATAGATCTCCGAGCGCAAGAGCCGAGTTGTTGTCCTCCTTTGCAAAAACGGTTCGAGAGTCTTCCTGCACGGAAAGTGCGTTGATCTATTTCCCACCTTTGCATCACTGAAAACTTTCGAGTAGAAACGAACCCACAAAAGAAAACAGAAGTCATGAAAAAAGATGTACAAAGAGGAGAGAATACCTCTCCCGACCATAGTGAAGAAAAATTGGTAACCTTAGCCATTCATACTTTCGAAAAGGCACAGATATTAAAAACAATGCTCGAAACGGAAGGCGTGGAGGTTTGTCTGCAAAATGTAAACCAACTTTTACCCGTGGTATCGGCGGGGGTGCGTGTGCGCATTAAGGAAAGTGATCTGCCCAAAGCGTTGGGTATTATAGAGGATAGCGATTGGCATCGGCATGAGCTCAAGGAAGAGCTGAATGAATTGGATCATTATGTGGAGGGGAAGCCTATCGGAGCCTCTCCGTATGTCCTTGTTCCCGTGGATTTTAGCGATTTTACACCCAATGTGTTGGCTGTGGCATTTCATTTTGCGGCACGTAGAGGATTGGAAGTTGTCGTGTTGCACGCTTGCTATATGCAGTTGGTGAGTTCACCGCTTCTCTTTTTCGGTGAGGCACAGACCATTCCCACCAAAGGGGAGTTCAGCGCACACCGAGAAATGGAACGCTCTCTCAAAAAAATGGAGCAATTGGAAAAGGAACTCAAAGAGCAAATCTCTCATGGACAGGTTCCCGAGATCCCATTCCGAACGTTGGTGCGTAGTGGCATAGCGGAAGACGTAATTTTGTCCATTGCCCGCCAAGCCCCTCCCACGGCAATCGTAATGGGTACGCGTGGGAAGTCACGCCGAAATGACGATTTAATCGGCTCCGTGGCAGCAGAGGTCATAGATAGAGCCAAGGTGCCTGTGTTTATCGTGCCGGAAGAGACGAATATAACCGATTTGGCTAAAGTGCAAAACGTGGGCGTGGCAACCAGTTTTGACCAAAGAGACTTTGTGCTCTTTGATAGAATGATGCATTTGATGAAGCCCAATGCACCTACTTATCGCCTTTTTAATATATCTCGTTCGGCAAAAGAGTGGAGCGATTTGGAGCTTAGAGCCATAACGGAATATCATAAAGTGCATTATCCCGATAGCAAAATAGAGTTCTCCAAGCTCGATGATGGCGATTTCTCGGAGGCTTTGGATCGTTTTATAACCCAAAAGGAAATAGATTTGGTGGTGGTTAATACCTATAAAAGAAATCTATTTGCCCGCTTTTTTAATCCCGGTATGGCTCGCAGAATGCTTTTTCATGCCGGCACTCCTTTGCTGGTGATGCATAGCAACTCCTGGCGTTAAGAAGTAAAAATGTAGGG
>JBGZIN010000003.1:0-15324 GCA_041848345.1 Porphyromonas sp. | reverse complement strand
AGAATAAGAGCAAGGCAGCCACTGAAAAAAGAATGTTTTTTAATTTCATAATCAATCCAAACTTAGAATATTTTTACTTCATCTTTTTAACGCAACAAAACTACTCATTTTTTCCAATACAACGCTATATCAAAAGGGAAAATATCGTTTTTGCACCCATTTCAGCACAAAAGACACACTTTTTAAGTCCTGTCGAGTTATATAAATATCCTAAAAAAAACACACCGACACCCCCTGCAACATGGGCAAGCAAGCGTAAATCCTTGCCACGCCTATCCTTCTTCTCCATAAAAAAAAGCACAACCGAATGCCTCGATTCGATTGTGCCGAAAGATTTATTTGTTCCTATTTTTATTCAACGAACTCAGATATTCATTTCAAAGCCGAAGCTAAAGAGTTGGTTTATCTGTATGCGTGATGGGTTTTCCGGAGTGCGAGGCACCGCATCGTCGAAGCGCAAATGCACATTCAGTCGGGTAGAGAAATACTTTGAAAGAGCGAATATAAAAGCATTCTCCCATTCCGTCTCTATGCGTTTATAACTGGTATTATAGTATAGACGAGAACGCCATGTAAACGATTGCGTAATATCAAAGTCCAAATTGGCACGCAGCATGGAACCAACGGCACTGTAAATACGTTCTCCCGCCTTAAATCCGTGACGTGTGAGGTCTATGGAACTGTTCATTGTCCAACGGAAGTCGTATGCCAAAGGAGCCAAATTGACCTCCAGCTTCAATTTGCGTCCGTAGTAAGAGGCAGATTTGTGCTCATACACGTACTTCATACCGGCACCCAAGGTTACAATCACAGGCGAGAACAAATCGGAGAGTGTCTTCGTTTTATTCTCTTCTCTCATCTTGAAAAACTGTGTGCGCACCTCGGTATCCAACGTATAAAAGAAGTTTTTCAATGGTGTTTCCAAACCCACATTGGAACGAAAACGGAGAAGGTCGTCTGCCACTCGATAGCGAGCCACCGTATCTGCGGGGCTTGTGTAGACGCTCAATTTCCACTCCAACTCATTGTTCCATGCCAAAAGATCCTTTTTATAGTCCGCCTTGAACAGCTGTCTGTTGTACAGATTGAAGTGGCTATTGCCTCCTTTGTGCCAGTTGGGCGAAATATAGGCTTGAGAGAATTGCACCACGCTATTCCATCCAAAGGTCCAGTAACGACGGGGTAAAAGGATTTTTTGAATGCCCGAAATAGGATCTTGCACGGCGGCAATGGGAGTTTCGGGAGCAGCTATCTGCGCTTCGGTCGAATGCACTTTCTTATAATCCACTTTATGCGCCAATAGATCCGATGCTGTTTCTCGGATCAAATCGGGACGTCTAAGCTGTAAAGAGCGAAGAGCTTGCAACTCCATTCTGTTTCCCTCGGCAAACTCATCCAACGCCCTGCGATGGGGAACAGATATAAATGGCTGCAAAGAAAATCCTCGCTGCGCAAAGAAACTTTTTCCGCCCGATTTTTCGGCATAGAGAGAGGGCTTCAAAGCCAGCGAAACGGGGGCAAACAATACTTCTTCACTCAGGGCATTTTCGGGGACAAATGTGGACAAAGGCATCGAAAGCCAGGCAGGGAGCCAAGAATAATAAGCGGTTGTATGCTCCAACGGATGAGTTACATCACGCAAACGAGCCAACACAGACTCCACGCTATCCTCCTCTGCCATAGCCTCTTCCACGGAAAGAGTATCTGCCGTTGGAGGATCCGAAAACGAAATTGTCGGGGCATGATCTTCTCCCTCTTGCAGATTCACCCCTTCAACATATTGTCCGAAAGCGGCAAGGGGTTGCAATAAAGAGAAACCCATGAAAAGAATTGCACATATCTGCACACGCAGCGAGTAGAGTATATTCATCGATAGTCTCATTTTTATTTGTTGCTACATTTTTGCAGTGAACAAAGATAACCATTTCCCCTCTGACAAGCCAAAACAACATTCCAAACCAACTGAAAAAGAGTTTATTTGACCATCAATCTGCACAACACTTCGGCAGGTTGAGAGGGGATGTAGAGCATCCGCACAAACGTCCGATCGAGCAAAATATGCAACTCACTCTAAAAGAGAGACATATTGAATGCATACAAAATCCAATTTGATCGCATACAAATTCAAAAATGAATGCATACAAATTTCCAAATATATGCATACAAATAAAAAAGGCTATCGAACGAACAAGGAAACACCTCCCATGGAAGCGACGAACGAAAGCCGTTTTTATCGCAAATCCATCCGCTCCACCCTCAACGGGCAAGCCGATGCAGCAAGTATTTTCAGTCAATTAAGCTCGCCTTGAAAAAGAAAGGCAAAATAAGGAGATAGAAATAACGTATCTTTGTCCTGTCAATAAAACTGTAAATAAATAAGCTATGAAACGTTTAGTATTGCTACGCCACGGAGAAAGTGTGTGGAATAAAGAAAACAGATTTACCGGATGGACCGATGTAGACCTTTCTGAAAAAGGAGTACAAGAGGCGCATAAAGCCGGAAAGTTGTTGCGTGCCGAAGGCTTTCGATTTGCCAAAGCCTACACCTCTTACCTCAAAAGAGCCGTAAAAACACTCAACGTGGTACTCGATGAAATGGATTTGGATTGGATCCCCGTTGAGAAATCTTGGAAACTGAACGAGAAGCACTACGGCGATTTGCAAGGTCTGAACAAGGCAGAAACGGCAGAAAAATACGGCGACGAACAGGTACACATTTGGCGCAGAAGCTACGACGTGCCTCCTCATGCTTTGGAAAAAGGAGATGCACGCTCGCCCTTCTCCGACCCCCGTTATGCTCATGTTCCTGCCGAATGCCTGCCGCTAACCGAAGCACTCAAAGACACCATCGACCGCATTCAACCCTATTGGGAAGAGGTAATTCGCCCCGATTTGAAGCAACAGGGAGAGATCATTATTGCAGCGCACGGCAATAGTTTGCGGGGGATTATCAAAATCCTTAAGAACATATCCGACGAAGATATTCCGGCTTTGAACCTTCCCACCGCCGTACCCTACCTATTTGAGTTTGACGATGATATGAATTTGGTGGCAGATCGCTTCCTCGGAGATCCCGAAGAAATCCGTGCGTTGCAAGAAGCCGTTGCCAATCAAGGAAAAAAGAAATAAAAATAAAGGAGCAAATGTTGTACGATGTTATTGTTATAGGTGGCGGACCCGGGGGCTACACTGCAGCCGAACGTGCCGCACGTCATGGGCTGACGACTCTCTTGGTGGAGAAAAGAGCTCTCGGCGGTGTATGTCTCAACGAGGGGTGCATCCCCACAAAAACACTGCTTTACTCCTCCAAAACGTGGAACAGCGTTCAAAGTGCTGCCAAATATGGTATAGAGGCAGAGGCTAAGCAGTTCCTCATGGATAAAGTAAATGCACGCAAAGGAAAGGTGGTGCGCAAGCTGGTTGCCGGTATCAAAGGCAAGATGACTGCTGCCGGGGTCACGGTGGTAACAGGCGAGGCTTCGGTACTTTCCTCTTCGGGCGAAAGCTATACCGTTCAAGTGGGAGAGGAGCAATATGCCGCAAAGAACCTAATTCTTGCCACGGGTAGCGAGACTGCCATTCCTCCCATTCCCGGGTTGGATACCATTCAATACTGGACCAGCCGTGAAGCATTGGAGAGCAAAGAGCTACCCCAATCCATCGCCATCATCGGCGGAGGGGTTATCGGCATGGAGTTTGCCGCATTCTTTGCACGCGTGGGAGTGGAAGTACACGTCATCGAAATGCTGCCCGAGATTTTAGGCGGTATGGATAGCGAAATGGGTGCCATGCTCCGTGAAGAGTATGCCAAGTTGGGTGTAAAGTTTTACCTCCAACACAAAGTAACAGCCATCTCACCCGAGGGAGTAACGGTTGAGTTCGAGGGCAATAGCAGTTGTATAGCCACTGAAAAGGTGTTGCTCAGCGTGGGCAGACGTCCCGTGCTGCAAGGCGCAGAGTCTTTGGACTTGGAAATGGCAGGAAGAGGAGTCAAAGTAGACGCACAAATGCGTACTTCTCTGCCCAATGTGTATGCCATTGGCGACGTAACCGGCTTCTCTTTGTTGGCACACACGGCAGTGCGTGAGGGAGAAGTGGCAGTAGACACCATCCTGGGCAAAAATGTAGCCATGAGTTACAAAGCCATACCCGGCATCATCTATACACAGCCCGAGGTGGCAGGTGTGGGCAAAACGGAAGATCAACTCCGCAATGAAGGTATTCCCTACCATAAACATCAATTGCCCATGGCTTTTGCCGGTCGATTTGTTGCCGAAAATGAAATGGCAAACGGACTGTGCAAAATCCTTTTGGACGAAGAAGGTTATATCTTGGGAGCGCACATCATAGGCAATCCTGCCAGTGAATTGATCGTTACCGTTGCCGTTGCCATCGAGCATCGCATCAAGGCACATGACTTGGCAGCAGTTGTATTCCCTCACCCAACCGTGGGAGAAATTATCAAGGAAGTGATCGAGTCGCCTGAGGTCAAATAGTCCTATCTACCTCTTTCGGGATACAAAACAAAAGAGGAGGCATTGCTCTGTGCTGTGCTTCCTCTTTTTACACTTTAATATATAGAGAGAGTATCTCAATCGAAACTCCCTACCCATCAATTCTTATCTAATAATCTAAAAAGCTCTTTTATCTTCTAAAAAAACACTATCTTTGCTGCAAGATTCAAAGACAATAATAAATATGACTATCATCTTTTATGATGTGGTTTTACACTAAAAACAACGGCATACTCTCGAAGAGCTTAGTTGGGTACCACAGAAGAAAGGTACTGAAGAGTATGCGTTGAAAACGTCATAAGTATTGAAGTAAGAAATAAGCTGATATGGCAGTGAAACAAACTATCAACTCGGAAAAAGTAAACTTTTTCACTTGGATGGGAACCCCCATCGGTCTCTTCTCTGTTCTAATGATACACCTTTTCAGAGGAGAAAGTTTCAATGATACCAAAATGATGTCTTTGGGCATTACGGCAGGCATTATCCTACTCTTGTGTTATTGGGCAGGACGCATTCTCTATTCCTTCTCGGACAAAAAAGCACCTGCTCCGGCGCTGAAAGACCTCTTAATGGCTTATTTGGTGATTTATGTTCCCACACTATTGCTTCTTCTCGTCTCCTCAAGGAGTTATTGGGTCGTAGTGGTGGGACTCTCAATACTATTCCCCTTATGGGTGGGGCGCAATAAAAATCTCAAAATAGCCCAAGAAAGATAATTCTTATCCACATTCAAGAGGGAGTCTTCACAGGCTCCCTTTTTTGTCTATACTCCGACTGGGCAAGCAATTTCTTCATTGAAAACATTCGACATGTAGAGAAAATTTATGTCTGCAAACAGGTAATGTGATACACCATTTGGGGAAAGGGCATCGCATTGGAAATGCTACTGAAAATGCTTCCTTTGCGTTCCCCTATTCATCGAGTAACGATTGATAAAGGCTCCGGTAACGTCGGGCAACCTCCCTCTGCGCATAACAAGCCACACTTTTTGCCCGAGCCGCCGCACTCAAGTCGTTTGGATTTGCCCGTAGCACGAAGTCAATCCCTTTTGCCAAAGACTCCGCCGACCGATAGTCAGCCACATATCCCGTCTTTTCATGCTCGATCATCTCCGGAATGCCCCCAATCGCAAAGCCCACCACCGGCAAACCAACGCTCATTGCCTCCATGATTGTATTGGGTAAGTTCTCCTCCAAAGAAGGTGTGACATAGAGATCGGCAGCCCGATAGAGATCGATCATCCGCTCCTCATCCCGAACAAATCCCACTTCCGTAATGGAAAAGGGGATGCGTTGCTCGAAGAAATCGCTCTTTTTCCCGAAAATAACCACACGAATAGGTGCATGCATCGAGGCATATTTTCGAGCAAAAAAATGAAGAGCTTCAATTAGTTCATGGGTTCCTTTGCGTTCATCGGCAGCATTCACCGCTCCAAAAAGGATAATTCGCTCCTCCGAAGAAAAGCCCCAACGGGCACGTGCCTCCGTTTTATCACCCGGAGCAAAGTGTTCGGTGTCTATGGGGTTGGGAATGGACTTCACGGAAAAATAGCGTGCCAAAGGACTTCGACGACAAGCCTCGGCGATCCATTCACTACATCCTACCATCACGAAACGTCCCGATTGGAACAATCTCGCCTTTCGCTTCATCTGTTTTTCCAGCAATCCATAGGGTAAAGAAACACCTCGCTCGGCACACCTTTCAATCCCTTTACCATCAGTTAATTCACCCGTATGATGCAAAACAGCCGAAAAGGGCCACATATCATGCATCGTCCACACAATCGGTTTGCCCAAACGTGCCAACTCTTCCAACTGACGGAGAGATAGAAAACCTTGATTGATCCAATGTATATGCAAAACATCTGCCTCTCGAACAAGCGGATGATGGACTAACGAACAACCCGTATTAGCAAGAGAAGCGTGAAAAAGATGCGCCCGATCAAAGCCGTTGAGGCAATACAGCAAAGCTCGTTCGGCAAGGAAAGCCGTCTTGTATCGCCAACGAGCCAAGCCCCCATCGCTCAGAGAGTGAACATATGGAGCAGAGGAGTGCTTGGTGCGCACCAATAAATGTGCCTCCACCTCCACCGTTTGAAGGGCTTCAGTCAGACGCAAAGCGGCAATGGCAGCACCTCCGCCATGGTCGGCAGTATTCAAAAGAACAACTTTCATACACACAAAGATAGCAATTCAAGCGAGCATCCCCAAGCATCTTTTCCGATGGTTAAAGTGTTTTTTCGCCCCTTTTGGCTCGTCAATAGTGCTTTTTTCAGAGACTTTTTGCTTGTCTGTTTCTCTTCATACGCCATCCTTTCTCTTCTTTTTTGCTCTAAGAATATCCATTTCAAGCAAATTGTCTGTAAATTTACAGCGCAATAAGAAAATATCATTGTATATTTCCTTTCATCCTTTCGGAATATTCATTTTTATAGAACCATAGTATGAGAAGAATTGATCCCCTCTTTGCGCACACTTTTGTGGCTATTTTGGCATTATTGATCGCCTCTTTTGCCCCACAGTGGAGCCATGCTCAGGAGCAAACTCCGGGAGTAATAAAGATGACTACCAATCTCGAACTCGGCACTCGTGTGGAGTTAGGTATCAAAGCAAACGGTCCCGTTGAATTTGATGGGCTGGCAGGTACGTTCGTAAATGACGATTTTACACGATACACAATCCTCAAACCCGAAATTACAATCCGAGGGAATGTGACCGTTTTTATCTGCGCAGAAGCGGGTGTTACCGGTTTGGATGTGAGTGGATGCCCCACCATTGACGAAATCAACTGCTACGGCAATTTTCTTTCGGGCGAAGCAACCGACAATTTAATCAACGGATTACCCGACCGATCCAAGGAAAAGGAGGCGGGTTTGATCATGTTTTTCAATCCTGTTGATGTACCCGACGATCAAAACAGATGCACTATGGCACAAGTTGCCGCCGCTCAGCAAAAAGGTTGGCAGACACAAGAGTGGGACGGTAAGTATTGGAACCCCTTCTTGGGAAGCGATGCAACCGTTGGCAGCGGGCTACTGACCTTCACCACAGCACAATATCCGCAACAATACCTTCGCATTGGCGGGACAGCCACCTCGCTTGTGGAACTGCAAGGAGCAGACGGACGATGGATCAACAACCGCTCTTTCAGGATTTTGCTGCGCTCGCAACAAGTAAGCATCAAAGGAGATTTGACCCTTTTGGTTGCCGACGAAACCTATATGACTGCCTTAGATGCCTCTCAAATGCCCCTATTGGAACGCTTGGATTGTACACTCAATTTACTCAAAGGCAAGGCTTTGGACAATCTCATTGCCTCTCTACCCGATCGTTCTCAGGTAGAAAAGAAAGGATTTCTGGGATTATTGGACTTCACGTCGCCCGAAAAAAAAGAAATGAATGTCTGTACAAAAGCACAGGTTGCCGCAGCTGCAGCACGCGGATGGGTGGTATATGAATGGCGTCAAGAGCAAGACAAATGGATTCCCTACGAAGGAGTTGCCACCGTAGAAGTAACCATCGAGCAGAGCGAAGGCGGTACGATTGCGCTTTCCGGAGCAGAAGATTTGAGTGCAGTACCCATGGGTACGCAGCTTATCGCGGCTGTGAGCGTTGATTCGGGTTATGAGCTGGAGCAATTAACCGCCAATGATGTCGATTTGCTCTCTACCGGAGGAGTTTTCTCCGTGGATGCTCCCACTGTGGTTAAGGGTGTTTTCAAAAAGAAACTCTCCTTGGAAGAAGGGGCAGCTGTCAATATGCAATTGTATCCCAACCCTGCACAAGATTATCTCGTTGTGTCGGGAGCAAAAGAGAATGCCGAATATCGTCTGATCAACATGGAAGGCGTAACGCTATTCGTCGGAACGACAAGCGCAAGCGGTAGCGCAACCCTCGATGTTCGTTCGCTTGCTTCGGGCAATTATATCTTGATTGTGGATGGGAAAACGATAAAAACAACCATTGCCCGTCCCTAACCATTCAATACGCCTTGTGGTGGGCAACAGATATTCATAAACACTCGTTGCCCGCCGCAATCGGATCCGACTCCCCCACTCAAGGTCTTTCTTTCGTGAAAAGGGAGCTTTGCTCGGGACTCAATCACCCTATACTATATCTTAATCAATTTGTTAGCTTTGCCGTCCTCTTTGCCTACACAAGCAAGGAGGATGGCTTTTTAGAGCTATTCGCGCCGAAAAGAAGTTGTTCCGTCAAAGCACAAATAAGCGTATCTTTGTGCATGTATAATTAAAGGAAGAACCAATGAATTGGCAATCGTATTACAAAGAACATTTGGTAACTGCTGCCGAAGCCGTGCAGCAATCGCTATTTGAAGGTGCGAATGTGGTCGTGGGGAGCGGAGCGGCTCAAATCGACTGCTTTATTGAAGAGATGTATGCACAGCGCAACAGCATCCCCTTCGTTAATTTATTCCACGTGCTCTACTTTGGCAAGGGACTGTACCTCACGCCCGAGATGGCAGGAAAGGTGCGCCCCATCATCAACTTCATGGAACGCCAAGGGCGCAATGCCTACAAAGAGGGCTTGGTGGATTTTCTACCCTGCCATTTTCACGAAGTGCCGGGACTTATCAAGCAAGGATTTTATCCCGTGGACCTCGCCGTAGTACAGCTTTCTGCTCCCGATGCAGAGGGTATTTGTTCTCTGGGTGTATCGTGTGACTACACCCGTGCCGCCGTGGATCATGCTCAAAAAGTAGTGGGGATTATCAATAAACAAATGCCCTACCTCTACGGAGATACCAAAGTGCCCGTAAGCCGATTGGATTACATTATCGAGATAGACGAACCACTCGTTTCCGTGCCCCAAGCCCCCATCGGAGAAATTGAAGCTACAATAGGAAAGCACTGCGCCTCACTCATTGGCGACGGTGCTACGCTCCAACTCGGTATTGGAGCAATCCCCGATGCCGTACTCAACAACTTGGAAGATCGTAAGGATTTGGGTATTCACACAGAGATGTTCACCGACGGAGTTATGCGCTTGATGAAAGCCGGCGTGATCACGGGAAAGGCGAAAACACTCCATACGGGCAAGGTAGTTTCTGCCTTCACTTTCGGCTCTCAAGAGCTATATAAGTTCCTCGATCACAATCCGGATGTAGAGATGCACCCGGTGGATTATACCAATGATCCCTTTATCATTGGTCAGCATGACAACGTGGTTTCCATCAACTCTTGCATCGAAATAGACCTCTATGGTCAAGTAACGGCGGAGAGTATTGGATTCTCACTCTTCAGCGGTTCGGGTGGTCAGGTCGATTTCGTCCGTGGTGCCAAGCGTTCCAAAGGTGGCGTTTCCATCATCGCCATGCCGGCAACAGCCAAAGAGGGCACCGTATCGCGCATAGTGCCCACACTCAAACCGGGGTCCATCGTAACCACGGGGCGTAATGAAGTCGATTACATCATCACGGAGTTCGGTATCGCTCGCATGCGTGGTCGCACAATGTCTGAGCGTGCTCGTGCGCTAATCTCGATAGCCCACCCCGATTTCCGTGCCGAACTCGAGGAAGCGGCTCGCAAAATGATTGGCTATTTCAAGTAAATACACCTCTTTTTTGATCATAAATCCCCTTTCTCAAAATCCTCTCAATGGAATAGGGAAGGGGGATTTTTCCAAGGCATACTTCAAGGGTTTGCTACCGACTTGCAATTTGATCGCATACAAACTGAAAATTCATCGCATACAAATCGGAAAATGAATGCATACAAAATCCAAATTGAATGCATTCAAATTGAAGAGGTAATTCCATCAAAAAAAATCGACACCATGTCTCTGCTTTTTCCTGCTCCGCATTGTTCGGAACAAAAGCTCAAAAAGCGTTTCGCCCACCGTTGGATAATCATAACGGGTGCCTCCTCGGGCATTGGTCAAGCTCTTGCCCGACAGCTGATTGTTTGTGGGGCTAACTTGGTGCTGATCGCCCGAAGAGAAGAGCCTTTGCAAGCTCTATGTCGGGAGGCACAACAAGCCGGTTGTCAAGCACTCTACCGAGCTGTGGATCTGCGCAATAGCGAACAACTGAAACAACTCTGTCTCGAGCTGCCGCTCTTGCTGCCACAAGTCGATTATTTCTTCACCAACGCAGGCAAATCCATTTGCCGACCACTGATGAAAAGTTGGGAGCGTGCGCACGATTTTGACCGAACCATAGACCTGAATTATCGTGCCATGGTGCACCTATCTCTGGCTCTCATGCCATTGTTGTTACGCGTACAAGGAAGTATCGTCTATACCTCATCGGTGAGCTTACTCTATCCGCTCGTTCCTCGTTGGTCTGCCTACCACGCCTCAAAAGGGGCAGCGGATATTTGGTGCCGAACCGCTCAATTAGAACTTCCACAACAGGGAGTTGATGTTCGCATTGCTTATATGCCTTTGGTCGATACACCCATGTCTCAGGTCAATGAGACGTACAGACGCTATCCCTCCTACACAGCTCGGCAAGCAGCCATGTTGCTCTTGCGCCTGGCAGTAGGGAGACAAATTTATTACATTCCTTGGTGGGCGCGCATCACCGCTCCGATTGCCCGAGCCTTTACTCCTCTGCTCCGCATCGGGTACCGATGGCGTCGTCTCTCTCGAATAAAAGGAATATAAAACAGACAACACACCATACACAATAAGAGAAACCCATATGGAAACCACACCACACACACATTCACTGCCACAGGCATTGCGTCAATTACAATTCATCACCCCTAAAGGAGTATTGCGTTGGTGCCGTGCTCTCTGCTCCGAGGGCACCACTCTCATGGCTCTCGTGCGCTTTGCAGCCGAAACATATCCTCAACAAATTGCCCTACTTGATGCCCAAACACCCATAACTTATCGGGAACTTTGGCATAAATCGCAGCAATTGGCACATTTGTTACACAGTGCTTATTCTCTCTACGCAGGTAAGAGAGTGGGCATTCTATGCCGTAACCACACCTTGGCAGTGCTTCTATTGCCTGCCCTATCACGCTTGGGCGTTCATACGCATCTGCTCAACACGGAAATGGGTGCTGAGAAAATTGATGGATTGCTCCACACACAGCGCAAAAGATACGACCTACTCATCGTGGATCAAAATCTGCAAGAAACGTGCCTCCCTCAAGCATGCTCCACCCCTTTCATCACAAGCGAGGAATTGAGCCGTCGTCTTGAACAAGAGGTCATTTCGAGTAAAAAACTACCGCACGTGCATAGAGGAGGCGAATTGACCGTACTCACCGGAGGCTCCGGTGGAGACTATAAAGCAGCCTCTCGCCGTCCTTCTGCCACACAATTTCTTCCGCCTCTTTTGGCTCTTCTAAGACAAATAGGCATACACCGCTATCGAAGCGTATATATTGCCCTTCCGCTTTATCACGGATTTGGGTTGGCAACGCTCATCACATCGCTCGTTATGGGCAAAAGCATTCTGCTCACACGGCACTTCGACACCGACGAAGCCCTTCGAGCCATCCACCATTTTCGTATAGAAGCTGCTCCGTTGGTGCCCGTTATGCTCTCCCGTATGCTGCAAAAGCCGAAAGCACAGCAGCTGCTGTCATCACTGAAATGCATCATCTGCGGAGGCGATCGGCTCGAACGAAAGCTCATAGAACAGACACATCAAAGCCTGGGAAAGATCGTCTACAACCTATACGGTACCTCCGAAGCCGGCTTTTTTCTCCTTGCCACACCCGACGATTTGGATCGGCATACGGAAGAAACTACTCTGGGGCGACCGATACGGGGCGTAAATTGTTGCTTGCGAGATGTCAATTCAGAGGGGATAGGGACACTCTGGGTACGTTCCGGATGGGCTATGCAGGGGCGCAACAATCGGTGGCAATCGACAGGCGACTTGATGCGTTGCTCTGCGGAGGGATACTATTTCCACCAAGGACGCGCCGATTTGATGATTGTTTCAGGTGGAGAAAACGTTTACCCCGAAGTTGTGGAACGCATCATCGCCGCTCATCCCGAGGTATTTACCGCTAAAGTCTACCCCATCCCCCACCCATCCTTTGGACAAGTTTTGGCAGCTCGTGTGGAGTGTCATAACACAGAAACTCCCCTCAGCGAGGAAGAGTTGCGGAGCTGGTTACGCCCTCGATTGGCACGCGCAGAGATGCCCCATCATATCACATTTGGCTCTGTTGAGGTGTTGGAAACGGGCAAACGACGATAAAAATCATCCGATTTTTGCATTTCAACGGCAAACCAACATGTTAAAGAAGAATTATTCGCATTATTCTTCAAATATATTTTCGTCTTTATTTTTTCTCATCTACATTACCTCATAAGTCTACGAAATTAGGCATTGGAGAGACCTTGTGATAGCGAAAAACCATTCGACACACCTCGCTCCATTTGTTATATAAACATAAAACACTGGGGTGAGGTAACAAAAATCACGACACAATCACTATATCTTTGCAAAGAATTTGTCCAACATAAAGAATAAAGTTGCACATATTTAATTTGCACAGACAACACTAAAAAATTAGTCTATGAAGAAAAAACTTTGTTTTGTAACCGTGGCTCTGGTTTTGATGAGCTTTATCACCTCATGTACGCAGGTAGATATTTTCATGCCCAAAGGCCCCAAAGGAGACAATGGACTCTCTGCCTATGAGGTATGGAAAGATGCCGTAAACGACGGCTCCATTGATTGGTCCAAAGACGAAACCGCTCTTCCGGATTATTTCCGCTATTTGAAAGGAAAAGATGGCGCAAAAGGAGATAAAGGCGACAAGGGAGATAGCGGAACGGCAGGAAAGAGTGCCTATGAAGTGTGGAAAGAATTCATCGCTTCGGGCGAGGTAGAAGACCCTCACAATCCGGGTCAGAAATGGGATAAGAACAAAAATACCGTCCAAGATTTTTGGATCTTCTTGACCGGTAAAAAAGGAGAAAACGGTAAGATCCCTTACATTGGAAGCAATGGCAACTGGTGGATCGGCGATGTGGACACCAAGGTTCCTGCCCGTGGAGAAAAGGGTGATACAGGCACAAATGGTACATCTCCCCATATCGGAGAAAATGGCAATTGGTGGATCGGGTCTACGGATACCAATGTTCCCGCTCGCGGAAGTAAAGGAGACAAAGGCGATAAGGGAGATAGTGGAGACAATGGCGAAAATGGAAAAAGTGCTTATGAGCTATGGAAAGAGGAAATCGCCAAGGGCACTACCCCCAACCCGCACAATCCGAGCGAAATGTGGGATCCAACCAAGAATACAATCGCAGACTTCTGGGAGTATCTTCGTGGTCGTGATGGAAAGAACACCAGCGAACTCATCTCTGACTATATCCTTACCTTTATCATCATCCAAAAAGAAGCGGACGGTGTAGGTTACGATGCTAAGACAGGAGATGCCATCATTAAGGTGGCAGACCGCGATAACAATGCCGTTGCAGCAGGCTCTATTGTAGAGTTCACGCCTAAATTCGGACTTGCCGCCTCAAAAACATATACAGTGGCTGCCAATGGAACCATTCGTATACCTCGAGCAGATTTGCTTGCCAACGGTACTCCGTTCGACAAACGCAGTGCTCGCGCCAACATCAAAGTAGCCGGTATCGCAGATAAGGTGTTCCAGACGAACCTCTTCACCTACCCAACTCAAATCGCCAAAGGAGAGGATAAATGGTATGTATGGAACGATTGGGGACCTGGTGTTATTCGGGCAAAAGCCACAACGGAGTACACTGTTGACGCAGCCGGCTCCACTGCAGTTGTTGAAGTAGATAATAGACCTAAAGTGTTTACCTATACGGCTGTGTCCCTCGAATGGTATGGAGCCAAGTCAGAAGAACAATTGGTACGCTTCGACAGAACAGATATGGACGGAAATGTAATTGATACCAATTCTCCACGGGTCGCGGATATGTGGTATGCTCGCCAAGAAAACACACCAGTTGCACGGCGTACCTTGTATCGTTTTGACAGTAATGATAAACAACGAGTAGGATGGGAATTTAACACGGAAGGACGAGAATTCAGTAACGACCCTTACTATGTAAGGACAAAATCAATCCCCCATTTTTTTGGAGTTGGGGGCAACCTACAAAGCCCTATAATTAAAGTAACTCCAATGCCTCGTCTCCCCCTCATTACCTCCATCAAATTCTCCGGAGGAAAAGCCGTTGGACAAATCGCACCTCTTGAAGAGACCTACAAACAGACGAAGGTCGGAGAGTATATTCTTTCTAACGGCATATATGTTCCTCAATTGGAAATTTTTGAGGATACCTGGCAAGTGCACATACTTCTGACAAAAGGTAGTATCAGCAACGTAGGAAGTACAACTTTGGGTAGTCGGACATTTGAAATTCCAGCCGCCATGGAACAACTTGAAGGGATGAAAGTGTGGCTTTCGAGTCCGTTTAATTTCTCAGCACCCGGGACAGGTACAGAAGCATCAATAGTCAACCAGCAACCTCATTTTCGACCCTTGTACATGGGGGTTATTGAGAATGTAAACGGAGAATTCAAACTAAGAATATCGTCTGACTTAGTAGGTAACAACACAACCTATGTACCTCTACACAACTAAACTAATCAAGGATAACTCTGATATGATGAATATAAAAAAACAGCTCCTTACCCTATTTCTCTTACTAATTGGAGGAGTTACAACCTATCCCACTCTTGCACAATCCACCCACATCTCCAAGGCTTGGGAGATAGGTATCGGAGCCAATTTGATGAATTGGAACCGAGTGTCCATCACAGGATTTCAAAAAGTTGCCGAAGGATACAAATACAACATGGGCATAGATCACCTCTTGGGAGGTGGTCTGCTCTACGT
>JBGZIN010000002.1:0-7276 GCA_041848345.1 Porphyromonas sp. | reverse complement strand
GGCTCTGGATGGGGGGATACGATGGATACAACTACGCATGAAAGAGGTGCCTTCATCTCAACGATTGGAAGCAGCCTTTGCTTTGAAAGATTTAATGCGAAACTACCTTGGAGCAACGTTGATTATCAATGATGATTTAGAGGTTGCTTTGGCTTGTGATGCACATGGTGTCCATTTGGGATTGGAAGATGTATCTCCGACTATTGCCCGTAAAGTTTTGGGGGTAAATAAAATAATAGGAGCTACCTGCAACACCGTTGAACACATCGCTCAGCGTGCTCTCGAAGGTGTAGATTACATAGGGATAGGTCCCTATAAAAACACTTCCACCAAAAAAGTATTAAGCCCCTTACTCGGGAGAGAAGGGGTTGAACGACTTTGCCAATACAATCGTTCGCTTCCCCACCCTATTCCTCTTTTTGCCATTGGAGGAATAACGGCTACGGATTTTGAACTTCTCGCACAAACGGATATTCAAGGTATAGCTCTATCCGGAGCCATCAATTATGCTTCGGATCCGCACACAACCTCACAACACTTACTACAAATTCTACACTCTCTATTCACTCGTTAAAAGACTCACTCTCTCTAAGCACACAATAGAATTATGAAATCGCTCATCTTATCAGGAGAAAAGTTTTCTTCTCGCTTATTTTTGGGGACAGGTAAGTTTGCCTCCAATGACCTTATGTATGAAGCAATAAAAGCTTCGGAAAGTGAACTGGTTACTGTTGCCCTTAAAAGAGTGGAAATGAACAATGAACACGATACGCTTATATCTTCCATCACAAAATCAGGTGTACGCCTTATGCCCAATACCTCCGGCACACACAATGCCCAAGAGGCTATATTTGCTGCTCGATTGGCTCTGGAGGCATTCGGTTCTCGCATAGTGAAAGTGGAGATACACCCCGATCCAAAGTATCTTTTACCCGATCCTTTTGAAACACTAAAGGCTACTGAGGTTTTGGCTAAAGACGGTTTTATAGTTATGCCTTATATACAAGCAGATCCCATTTTGTGTAAATACCTTGAGGATGCCGGAGCTGCCGCTGTGATGCCATTAGGTGCTCCTATTGGTACCAATAAAGGGCTTAAAACAAAAGATCTGCTACAAATTATCATTGAACAGAGCCGTGTCCCCGTAGTTATAGATGCCGGTTTGGGGGCACCATCTCATGCTGCGGAAGCTATGGAAATGGGAGCAGATGCCGTACTGGTCAATACCGCTGTCGCGGCAGCAGGAGATCCCGTAGCCATGGCACAGGCTTTCAAAGAAGCTGTTATTGCCGGTAGAAGAGCTTACGAGGCGGGACTTCCTGCCGTGGCTCACTCGGCATCGGCAACCTCTCCGATAGATTCTTTTTTTGAAGCATAATCTACGATGTAAGCAAAACCTCACAATATCACGAGATACAATGGCAACATTTTATGACGAACTTGTAAAGTATGACTGGGATACTGTGGAGCAGTCTATCTTGAGAAAAACAGCTCTTGATGTACAACGTGCTTTACAAAAAGACCGCTGCGATTTGGAAGATTTCAAAGCTCTCATTTCGCCCGCTGCAGAACCATTTCTTCGAGACATGGCGATAAAGGCAGAGCAACTTACCATTAAGAGGTATGGGCGTACTATACAAATGTACGTTCCTCTCTATGTGTCGAACTACTGCACTAATTCTTGTGTTTATTGTGGGTTCAGTTGTCATAACCAAATACACCGAGTAAAACTTGATATTCCTCAAATTTTAGAAGAGATAGAGGTACTTAAAAAATGGGGATTTCGGCATCTTCTACTCGTTTCCGGGGAAGCTCCCAAGCTAACAGATGCCAACTATTATGAGGAAGTAATACGAGCTGTTCGCCCTCATTTCGCTCAAATTTCCCTCGAAGTACAGCCTTTGACAACCGAGGAATATCGTAGAATGTATGAGGCAGGTATCAGCTATGTTTGTATTTATCAGGAAACTTATAACGAGAAAACTTATCCCGATTTTCATCCTAAAGGCGAAAAAGCAAACTTTCGCAATCGTTTGGAAACTCCTGACAGATGCGGATCTGCCGGCATACAAAAGATTGGAATTGGGGCGTTGTTGGGATTGCAAAACTGGCGAACAGACTCTTTTTTTACGGCTTTACACCTTCGCTATTTGGAGCGTACCTATTGGAAGACTAAGTACTCAATATCACTTCCTCGTTTACGTCCACACGTGGGGAGTTTTATGCCCACAGATCCGATTAGCGATAGGCAATTGGCTCAGTTGATTTGTGCTTATCGACTATTTGACCCCGAGGTTGACATATCCCTCTCAACCAGAGAAAGTGCTGCTTTCAGAGATATGGCGATGCGTATAGGAGTAACGACCATGAGCGCGGCCTCCAGCACGGAACCGGGAGGATATGCCACGCAGCACAAAGAATTGGAGCAATTTGAAATTAACGATGCACGAACGGTAGAAGAAATGGCTGCCGCTGTGCGACGCAATGGCTACGAACCTGTTTGGAAAGATTGGGATGAATGGTTATAAAAAATGAGTTTTCAAATATGAAGAAATTAAGCAGATTACGTATAGGTCTATTACCTCGTATAATTATTGCAATTCTCTTGGGAGTGCTTTTGGGGCAATTACTGCCCTTTCCGATAGTGCGTACATTTTCCACATTTAATAGCTTGTTCGGAGCATTTTTGAGCTTTTCCATCCCATTGATTATTGTCGGATTGGTAAGTGTTGCCATTGCGGGGATCGGCAAGGAAGCCGGACGGATGCTGTTCATTACTGTTGCACTTGCCTATGGAGCTACAATTCTATCAGGAGGATTGGCATATTTAACAAGTATATTTACCTTTCCACGTTTAATCGATACTACTCAATCGCTCAGCAGTATTGTAGCTCAAGGAGACGAGTTGAGTCCCTATTTTTCTATTGATATTCCGCCTCTACTCAATGTGATGACCGCTTTGGTATTGGCATTTTTATTGGGATTGGGGATGGCTTCAATTCCATCACAAGCTCTAAAAAAATCATGTGAGGATTTCGAACAAATCATAACTAAGATGATTGCTTCGGTCATTATCCCCATACTCCCTCTCTATATATTTGGTATCTTTTTGAGTATGAGTTACACGGGTCAGGCTTGGAGTATCATGATGGTATTTATGAAAATCATAGGTGTTATTTTCCTATTGCACATCGGTGTCCTTGTGCTTCAGTACTCTATCGCGGGCATTGTGGCTCGACGTAATCCTTTCCGTCTGCTATGGCGCATGCTGCCTGCATATTTTACGGCATTGGGCACACAATCGTCTGCCGCGACAATCCCCGTTACTTTGGAGCAAACACAACGTAATGGAGTTGCACCTAATGTGGCAGGATTTGTTATTCCGCTCTGTGCCACAATTCATCTTTCCGGCAGTACTTTGAAGATTGTTTGCTGTGCAGTTGCTTTAATGATGATGTTGGGGATGCCCATAGAAACGCCTACTTTTATGGGTTTTATTCTTATGTTGGGTATAACCATGGTGGCAGCTCCGGGCGTTCCGGGAGGAGCAATCATGGCGAGCTTGGGAATTCTCCATTCGATATTGGGCTTTAACGAATCGGCACAAGCTCTGATGATTGCTCTTTACATTGCCATGGACAGCTTTGGAACAGCTTGTAATGTTACAGGAGATGGAGCCATCGCTCTAATAGTCAATAAATTGGTCAAAGCATGAAAGATATATCCTACGAATAAAGAAGAAGGGATAGTCATACCGATTATCCCTTCTTTTTTATCTATACACGATCTGTGTGGGTCCTTTCTTACTCAATCTCGCCTAAAGATGATCTAAAGCATCCACATGGATGGAGCTATTTGAGTAAGTGTAGAGGTTACTTCAAAAATGGGTACGTGTAGTCAGTCGGACTGACAAACGTTTCTTTGATACAGCGTGCATTGGTCCATCGGATTAGGTTCAACATACCACCCGCTTTGTCATTTGTACCCGAAGCTCGAGAGCCTCCAAAAGGTTGCTGCCCTACTACCGCACCGGTGGGTTTGTCATTGATGTAGAAGTTCCCGGCTGCAAAACGCAACACATCCATCGCTTTTTGGATCGCATAACGATCTCTGGCAAAAATAGAACCGGTCAAACCGTAATTTGAGGTTGTATCTGCCAATGCAAGAGTTTCTTCAAAGTCTTTGTCGTCATAAACATATACGGTGAGAACGGGACCGAAAATTTCCTCTTCCATTGTTTTGAAATGAGGGTTAGAGGTGAGGATTACGGTTGGTTGTACGAAATAACCTTCACTCTTGTCGCATCCGCCTCCGATGATAACCTCTGCATCCGATGCATTTCGAGCGAAGTCGATGTAGCTTTTGATGTTATCGAATGAAGCCTCATCGATCACTGCATTCATGAAGTTGGAGAAATCCGTAACATCTCCCATTTTAATAGTGGCAATCATCGCTTCCAAGCGATCACGTAGTTCTTGCCACATGGATTTGGGTATGTAGGCCCTCGATGCTGCCGAACATTTCTGCCCTTGATACTCATATGCCCCACGTACCAAAGCAACAGCTACCTCTTGCGTATCGGCAGATGGATGTACGAACACAAAGTTCTTACCTCCGGTTTCCCCAACAATCTTGGGATAAGAACGATAATTGTCTATGTTATTGGCTATCTGCTTCCAAAGCGTATTGAAAGTGGCAGAGGAACCCGTAAAGTGAAATCCGGCAAAATTCTTATTGGGTAACAATGACTTGCCGATAACACTTCCCTTTCCGGGGATAAAATTCACCACCCCATCCGGTATTCCTGCTTCCTTAAAAACCTTCATCAAAAGATAGTTAGACAATATCGCCGTTGAGGATGGTTTCCAAACAGAAACATTCCCCATCATGGCAGGTGCCATTGTCAGATTCAAAGCAATAGAGGTGAAATTAAAAGGAGTTAAGGCAAAGACGAAACCCTCCAAGGGTCTGTACTCAACTCTATTGAGAATAGTGGGATCGCTGAGTGGCTGATCGGTATAAATCTTCGAAGCATAATAGGCAGAAAAACGCAGGAAGTCGATCAACTCACAAGGGGCATCGATCTCTGCCTGCATGGGATTCTTGCTTTGCCCCAACATCACAGATGCTGCCAATTCATAACGATACTTTGTGCTGAAGAGCTCTCCCACTTTCAGCATTAGAGAAGCACGCTCCAACCAAGGCAGGCGACTCCATTCCTTGTGCGCTTGCATCGAAGCATCAATTGCCATCTTCACTTCCTTATCACCTGCCATGTGATAAGTTGCAAGCGTATGATTGTGTCTATGGGGCATAACAACTTTTGCCGTGTCGCCGGTGCGTATTTCCTTACCCCCTATTACAAGAGGGATATCAAGGCATTCTCCGGCTACTTTGTCAAGTGCTTTACGCAACAAATCCCGCTCCGGACTACCCGGGGCATAGGCATTCACCGGTTCGTTTTTAGGGCGTTCAAAATGATATAAGATATTATCCATAGTTGTATTGTATATTGATCGATTTCAGTTTATTCAAATATAAACGATAGTCCTTCTTCCACCACCACTTCGTCCACTGCAAGGAAAAGCTCTGCCACCATGCAACGTGCCGATCCTCCTCCATTCTGCTCTATAACAGCTAAGTGCGGAGCTAAAATCTTACTATACTTTTGCAGCGTTTCGATTTGATCAGGGCGCAGAGAGGAATAGGCTGCATGCGACATCAATAATAAAGACTCACCTTTCTTATTGTGTACAGCCAACATATTGCCAGCAAAGTGGTCCACTTGCCCTAAAGTTATTTCTACGATTTCTCGCCCACTACTTCTAAAACAAGCTCGTAATATGCGACGATCCTCTGGGTTGGGAATGGACTCCAGGCAAATTACGACAAAGCGGTCTCCAATGCACATCATTACGTTGGTGTGATAGATGGGACGCGACTGAGAATCCACAGAATCGAAGAGGATATATTCGTAGTTCAGCTCTCGGCAAAACTCGGCAAGTACCTCCTCATCTGTCCGAGGAGAACGACAAGCAAATAGCACCCGATGCACGCGATCCAATATCATACTACCCGTTCCCTCAAGGAATTTTCCTCTCTTCTCCCATTCTGTCAAATTGATGGTTTTGCGCACTCCCGGCATTAATGAAAGCATATTCACCGCTTGGTGTTTGCGTTCCAACTGTCTGTTTTCAGCAAGCATGGGGTAGAAAACCAGCTCGCCTGTACAATGGGTACTGAACCAATTGTTGGGAAATATGGAGTCCGGGGTGTAGGGTTCGGGGGTATCTTGAACAATAACGACACGAACACCGTTGGAGCGTAACAGCTCCACATAGTCGTCAAATTCCTTCAGAGCTTTGATCGCGACTTCGTCTCCCTCCTCTTTTTTTTGAAAATAGTTGTTTTGTGCCGTCTCTTCGTTGAAGCCAAATTTGGCTGGGCGCACCATCAATATCGTATCTGTGGTTTGTAAACGTTTCATACACTATTCGGAAAAGGAGAGGATGGATTTGCGAATAATTTCTATGGCTTCACGAAGCTCTTCTTCGGTAATTACGAGTGGAGGCGCAAAGCGGATGATATGCCCGTGTGTCGGCTTTGCCAAAACTCCATTTTCCGCCATGCGCTCGCAAACATTCCAAGCCTCTTTACCATTATAGGGTTTTATAACTACGGCATTCAGAAGCCCTTTTCCACGTACCAACTCGATCATCGGGCTTTTGATTTTAGAGATCTCTTCACGAAATATCTTTCCCAGATATTCAGCCTTTTCAGTAAGTTGCTCCTCTTTTACGACACTCAATGCTTCTATGGCAACACGAGTGGCAAGAGGAAATCCTCCATAAGTGGAGCCATGCTCTCCCGGTTGTATTGTGAGCATTATTTCATCGTCTGCAAGCACTGCCGATACGGGTAGCACTCCTCCGGAAATAGCTTTGCCCAAAAGAACTATATCGGGACGGATACCTTCGTGATCGCAACAAAGCATTTTTCCCGTGCGTGCAATCCCGGTTTGTATTTCATCTGCAACAAAAAGGACATTATGCTCATGGCAAAGATCGAAACAAGCCTTTAGGTAACCTGCATCCGGTACAAACACACCGGCTTCTCCCTGTATCGGCTCCACTATTAGAGCTGCGATATGTTTGCCCTCTCTGATCAGCACTTCTTGCAGAGCATCGATATTGTTGTAGGGGATTTTGATAAATCCCGGAGTATAAGGACCATAGTCTGAATAGGCGTCGGGGTCTGTACTCATGGAAACAATACT
>JBGZIN010000001.1:0-2935 GCA_041848345.1 Porphyromonas sp. | reverse complement strand
TTCCTTGCCATCAAAATCCCATTTGATTGCATTCATTATCGAGACTGTATTGAATGCTTCATATTGTCCGAGGAGAGAGACACAAACGAAAGTACTTTGCTTCGTATCGGATAGAGAGAGTATTGTTGCAACGAAAAAAACACCTTCCATCTTATTTCAAGATGGAAGGTGTTTTCAAATAGAATTAAATGAAATTATGAAAACAAATTAATTCTCTCAGGCTTGAGGTTTGAAGAGTGCATCGAATTCTTCCATCGAAACCTCCTTTTCCTCAAGAGTGATCTTTTCTGCAACGTTGCTTGCCAGAAGGCGAACCAAAGCGTTGAGTTCAACTTCTGCACGGACATTTCCTTCTTCCAGTTGTCGTTTGGCAATATCTTCGACGAGAGATTCCGGAAGACCTCCGTAACCAAAGCTCGCCATACGAGCCGATACCGTGCGACGCATTTCTGCCAGCACATCTTCTTCGGTGAGTTGTACGCCTTCTTGATCTGCCAAAGCACGAATTCCCGTTGTGAGCACTACGTAATCAACGATAGCTTTGTAACTTTCTTCTGTGGGCTCTTCTTCCTTATTGTTGCTTTGCACTTGTGCCACAAAAGGACGGAACGTTTCATCATCGATAACGGGTTGTCCCATTTTTTCTTTGATGAAATCTACGAGAGTGTTTGTAAACAAGTTTTGAGAAGCATGCTTGAGTTCTTCTGCACGCATCTTGGCAATGGCTTCTCTGTATGCTTTTTCATCTTTAACTTCTGTCTCTTCTCCAAAAAGTTTTTTGTAAAACTCTTCACCCAATTCTGCCGGAACAAAGTGATTGATGGTAGTAACTTCAAAGTTAAAGTCTCCCTTGTGCGCTTCTGCTTCTTCTTTAGAGACTTTCAATACATTGGCTAAAAGGGCAATTTCTTCACCATCGGCTTTGAAAGGATTGAAGCGAATTACTTGATGTAGGTTGGCGTCGGCAAATTTTGCTTTTTCTTCCTCGGAGGTAAAAGTGCGGGGAAGCAACAAAACGTCTTCTACACGCAACCCACCTTCCAAAGGCGCACCATCTTCTGCAAGCTCCACGAGCAAACCACGTAAAGAATCTTCGGCGGTGGCTTTCTCTGTTTGCTCCATTTTGCCATAACGCTGACGCATCTCTTGATCGACGGTGTCGATGAGGGCGTCATCCATCTTTACGGTATGAAAGGGAAGAGATACGGACTTATCAATGGCGATATTTACCTCGGGTGCCAATGCTACACGGAAAGTGTAAGAGAAGTTTTCATCTTTCTCGACATCTTGAGTGTGAGGCATCATCACGGGGTTTCCAATGTAAGAAACCTTGTTTTCCTGAAGGGTTTTGATGAGCGAGTCGCTAACAAGTTTGTTCAACTCCTCTGCTTTTACAGAAGTCCCATACTTTTGGGCAATGAGAGCTGCAGGCACCATCCCCTTACGAAAGCCGGGCATATTGATTTCTTGGCGCAGTTTACGCAAACTCTTCTCTACTGAAGAGGCATAATCTTCCTTTGCAAGAGAAATTGTGATAACTCCTCTGCGCGGTTCTTCTGTTACAAACGTACTGTTCATCTTTATTTTTCTATTGTCAAAATACTATCTAACCAAATGTACGGTGTTAAACGTACGAAGCACAAAGATAGCATAAATCCATATGGTGAACAAATCTAAGAGACAATCATTCAGGCATATTCTCGGACAAAAATAAGGGTGTAAATACTTTTTTTCTTAGAGGATTTTTATGAGAAAAACCTTGCTTCAAAGAGGTGGAATACCCCTAATCGAAGCAAGGTTCGGTTCTAAAAAATGATTCTCTTGTAAAGAGATGAAGTCTTACAGACGGGGAAGTCTATCCCAGTATTCCATATTGGTAATAAACTCAATGGTAACCTTTCTATCGCCGAGACGAGCTTCGTTCGACTCTTTTGCCGATAGGGCTGCCGCACGCTTCCCAATACCGCGAGCACGGAGATGAGTTGCAGGAATGCCTCGTTTGATAAGCTCTTCCATAACCACTTTGGCACGGCTTTCAGAAAGTTTTTGGTTGTAGGCTTCATCTCCTCGGGCATCTGTTTGTCCCGTGAGCAAGAAGCGACGACCTTCGTTGCGTTTGAGCACATCGGCAAGTTTGTCCAATGCTTCATGAGAAGAGGGCAGCAGGGTGAACTTGTCAAACTCAAACGATACATTTTGAAGAAGATCGTAGATGGTAACCTCAGAGGGCGTTTCTTTTTCTACGACTTTTTCCACAATGACCTCCACAGGGCGTTCTACGATTTTCTCCACCACTTGCTCTACATATTCCACTCGAGGAGCAGGGCGTTTATCCTTACCTCCGATGCGGTAGATAAAGCGAAGAGAAACTTGTGCAAAGCGAGGTAGTCCTTTTTCAGTGGGGACTAAGTATTCACCTTGTAAGCCCAATCCAATGGAGTTGTTGAGCCAGGCATTTACTCCTGCTCCGAGAGATACGGGGATGAAAGAGTGCTTGTCGGCTCCATTGGCACTACCGTTCCAGAGGTCAGAGGCTTGCCATCCTGCCTCTCCCGTAGCATCGCTGTCGAAGCTACCGGCATTGTTGGCGGCAAAGTTTTTGTGGAGGTAGTTTACTCCTACACGGAAATAAGGCTCCACGTATTGAGATTTGAAGAGAGGGCTGAGGCGTAATTGTGCTCCCAATCCACCCATCCATACTTGTTGCAGTTTGCGATTGGTTTCCACACGCGATGGAGCTACGTTGAGCGAACCCTGCATATCTACATAGAACCAAGGGTTTATTTCACGAGCAACGTAGAGCAGACCACCTCCCAAGAGGTGATCTATGCCCATGTTGTATTTGTATCCTTCGGCAACTTTTTGAAATCCTGTGATGGACACTCGGTTCCAATTCATCAAATTGGCTCCGATACCTATCTCCCAAGCCTTGGAG